>DASXGQ010000056.1:0-3866 GCA_036488995.1 Caulobacteraceae bacterium | reverse complement strand
TCGCGCATGGCGGGGCTGACGCCGCTGCTGGTCTGCGACCTGTGGGAGCACGCCTACTACCTCGACTACGCCAACGACCGCGCCGGCTACCTGGCCGCCTGGTGGGACAAGCTCGCCAACTGGACCCTGGCCCAGGCGCAGTACGAAGCCTCGCTGGGCCGCGCCGCCCCCAGGCGCTATCCCTTCACCGCCGAGGCCGGAGCTGCTGAAGCGGCGACGGCGGGCGGCTGACGCGACCGAAAGTTCCTCTTTTGTTCTGAACTGCCGTGCGGCCGTGATAGTCTCGCGCCATGCCCGCCAACTCCTTGGACGATCCCGACACCCCGCCGCACCTGCGACCGCCGCCGATGGACCACGGCATCGGCGGCTGTAAGCCCAGCCAGTACACCGGGGACATGGCCAGTATCATCCTGGCCCGCGTCCGCCAGGGCGAGACCATCACGCAGATCGCCGCCGACGAGGCGATGCCCAGCTATCGCACCCTCTACGACTGGCTGGAGCAGTATCCGGGCTTTGGCGCGAGCCTGCGGCTCATCCGCCGGGACCAGGCCGCCGCCCACCGCGCCCGGCTGGAAGCGCAAGACCGCGCTCGAGCCGTCCGCCACGCGCAGACGCCCCGCGCCCGCTCCGGCCGCAAATCCACCTACAGCCGCGCCCGCGCCAAGGCGGTCTGCGCCATGATCGAATGCGGCCTCACCGCCCGCCAGATCGGCCGGCGCCCGCGCATGCCCAGCCTCTCGACCATCCACTACTGGCTGCGCCGCCAGCCCGACTTCCGCCCGCAATACGCCGAAGCCTGCCGCCGCCGCGACGTCCGTCTCTGGGTCCAGATCCACACCCTCGTCGACGAGGTGAGCCCAGGCAACTTCCCATCGCTCAAGCGCAGCGCCGCGGTGATCGAAAAACGCAAGGCCGACATGACGCCGCTGGTCTGGCGGTGGGATTAGCGGGTGCGAGGATCGTCAGCCTGGCGCCACACAAGCGGACCTTGGGATCAGGCCCCGATGCGGACGTTCGTTTTCTGGCGCGTGCGCGGTCGTGGACCCTCGCCGAACGCGGAGCTGACCCCGAGGTCCCAGACCTCCTATTTCCTAGTCAGACCTTCTTCAGCTGCATCGTAGATCGGCCTTGTACGACGGATCATCTCGTTTTCGGAGAAGCCACGGCTCGCTGCCTGGCGAGCCAGTTCTTGCCTTCGGTCTGGGCTGGCGGCGGCGAGAGCTCGCGCAGATCTACAAGAGCTGAGGCAATCCTCATCGCCGCATTCTGGTCTTCGATCCGGAGGTCGCGTTGGCTGAGAGCCGCGTCGGCGGTGCGCGGACTCACCGCATTTCAGAAGGCCCGGGCGTCGCCAAACAGCAAGGGGACGGTGCGAAGAATGAGCTTCAGGTCGCCCACGAACGACCAAGTCTCGATGTAGGCGATGTCGGCGTCGACCCGGGCCTTGAGCGCCTCGGGGGACGTGATCTCTCCCCGAAGTCCTTGCACCTGCGCGAGGCCCGTCAGGCCCGGACGCGCCCGAAAGCGGCCGCTATAACTCGTCAGGGCGGCGGCCCACTGCAAGTCGTGGCTCACCGCATGCGGGCGCGGTCCCACGAAGGACATCTCGCCCCTCAGCACGTTCAGGAGTTGGGGCAGCTCATCAAGGCTAAGCTTCCGCAGGACCGCGCCGAGCGGCGTCACGCGCGCATCTCCCCGGGTCGCCTGGGTGACCGTGGGACCATCCTCGGCGACCCTCATGGTGCGGAACTTGAAAATCCTGAATGGCTCTCCGCCGAGGCCGGTCCTGGCCTGCCGGAACAGGACCGGGCCACCGCTCTCCAGGCGTATCGCCGCCGCGATCAGGCAAAGGAGCGGAAGGAAAAGGAGGAGCGCCAAGGCGGCGGCGACAAGATCGAAGGCGCGCTTGCGCTGGCTTTGCGCCGCCGCAGCCTCCGATCGTGGAGAGGCAACGGCGGCGGGGCAGACTCGAGACGGCGTTGCGCCGAGTACCGCTTGAGATGGCGAGGCCGCGGTCAGGAGCGTCATTGATGCGCCGTTGCGATGCCGTCTGGACTAGGCGACGGCTAGAGCGCGGCGGCGGCGCAGCGCCCCGCCGGCCGCGCCAAGGCCGAGGATCATCATCGCCCAGACTGACGGTTCCGGGACGACGCCGCCCACGCCGGCGATGTCGCTGACCTCGAAAGCGTTCGAGCTGGACGCGAGCTCGACGCTGTTGACCGCGCTGCCGAACGTGAACGTCAGGCGGCCGTTCGTGGTGAACCCGGTCTGGTTGCCGTTCGCGTCCATGCCCGGCAAGGCGGCGAGGGTGCTGCCCGTCACCACCTCGGTGGCGCCGTCGGCGAGATGGAACGTGAAGCTGTTGAAGTCGTCCAGGGAGCCCACATAAAAGCTGATCTCCTGGAGCGGCTGGGTCTCGAGGGTCGCGCTCTGCCCAGCCTGGATGCTCAGATATTGCGTGGTGTCACGCGAAAGCGCGCTAATGGCCGGCGCGGCTGTGACGCCATCCTGGGAGCCGGTGAACAATGTTGCGGTTCCGGTGAGGCTGTAACCAGGCTGGCTGAACGTCACCGCGCTCAGCGCAGGGCCACCCTCGAACCCGGTGATCAAGGTCTCGCCCGGATTAAGCGCGGTCTGATAGCCACCGAAGCTGATCGCCGCATGGGCTCCGCCGGCGGCGACGGCGATCACGGCCGCGCTCGTCAGCGCTAGAATGAACTTCGACTGCATGCATAGCCCCTGCGAGGTAAGGGCCCAGCCATCCGGGACCCGATCACCCCGCCAAACCCCCTTTTCGATGGCGCGGTTCCGGCCCGCCTCGGCATTTCAACTGGGGTGCAAAAAAGCTCTCAACAGCGGGTTTTCCTGCGCTTAGCGCTTGCCATCCGCAGCGAAATCGGGGCGGTCGGCCACCGCGCCCGGCTTGAGGTCATCCCCGTCGTCAGGCCGCGGCCGCAGCCGTCGCGCAGGCCAGGGCTGCTGTCCGTCCGCGGTGCACGGCCAGTGAATGCGCGGTTCATGGGTCAGTTAGGTCCGTAGCGTTATCGCACAACAGCACTGGCCCGAGCCTTGCTTATCGACACTCAGGAATTGAGTTGGAACACGGGCGTGACAGCTGACGAGATAAACCTTCAGATCGGCAAACGACTCGCCAGCCGACGTAAGGAGTTGGGTCTTTCGCTGTCGCAAGTTTCGACACGTTGCGGCGTCAGTCTTCAGCAGATACACCGCTATGAAACCGGGCAGACGGGCCTGTCCGCAGCGATGCTGGTTCAGCTTTCGCACTGCCTGGATGTCCCGGCCAGCTACTTCCTTGAGGCGCTGTGATCGACCGGCGAACGAGCCTGACAATCAGTGGAGGCGATGACGCAGTCGGCGAACCACCTGCATTGCCCTAGTGCGGTCCCTCCCAACGTCGCCTATGTCCAGCGGCCGAATCTCGTCCTGCGGCCTCGCCGCAGCGCCACCCCCTCGCCAGCGCCCGCACCTCTGCTATCACTGCTCCGCTTGACCCCACGGAGCCGCATCAGCCCATGAATCGTCGCGCTTTTATCGCCGCCGTTCCCGCCGCCGCGTTCGCCAACCGGGTGTTCGCCACCAGCCGGCAGGAAAATCCGAATCGGGACCGGCCGGACGTGCATGGCGGCGACCGGATCGACGGGGCGACCTGGGCCAGCCGGTCGGCGGCCTGGGGGATCCATGGGGCGGCGGCGACGGCGCATCCGCTGGCGACGCTGGCGGCCATCGAGATGCTGAAGGCCGGCGGCTCGGCCGTCGACGCGGCGATCGCGGCCAATGCGGTGCTGGGCTTTGGCGAGCCGATCTCCTGCGGGGTCGGCGGCGACTGCTTCGTCATGCTGTGGGAC
>DASXGQ010000079.1:0-27726 GCA_036488995.1 Caulobacteraceae bacterium | reverse complement strand
GGACGATCCACACTTCCCCACCCGGCTTCGCTGCGCTCAGCCACCCTCCCCATAAAGGGGAGGGACAACGCTCGTCCTACGGCGTGAATTTCCGGTTCGCCGCGAAACCCCGGGGGGCGAGGCGGCCGGCGGAGGCGCGGCGACCACGCCACTCGGTCCAGTCAGGCCACGTCCGCCGCCGACCGCCGGTGTCGATCCAGTAGGCGCCCTCCTCGCCTCGGAACACCAGGCCGTCGCGCAGCCCGCCTTCCCGATAGCTTTGCAGTTTGACGCCCTTGCCGCGGGGCATCACAGGCAGTTCAGCGACAGGGAAGATCAGGATCTTGCCGTTCTCGCCGATCAGGGCGACCTGGTCGCCCTCGACCTCCAGGCACAGCAGGGCGCTCTCTTCGCCGACGTTGAGCACCTGTTTGCCGGCTTTGCGGAACGCGACCGCCTCGTCCTCAGGCATGAGGAAGCCATAGCCGGACTTCGAGGCAAGGAAGCGGTTCCGCCCGGCCTTGTGCGGGAAGACCGCCAGGATCCGCTCCTTCTCGTCCAGCTCGATCATCAGCCTCAGGGGCTCGCCCTGGCCGCGAGCGGAAGGGAGCTTGTCGCACGGCAGGGTGAAGAACCGGCCGTCGGAGGCGAACAGCAGCAGCTTGTCGGTTGTCTCGGCCGGGACGAGGAACGCGAGGCGGTCGCCCTCCTTGAAACTGAGCGTGGAAGGGTCCTCCACCCTCCCCTTCGCCGCGCGGATCCAGCCGCGCTCGGAGACGATGA
Source organism: Caulobacteraceae bacterium (assembly GCA_036488995.1). Classification (GTDB taxonomy): domain Bacteria; phylum Pseudomonadota; class Alphaproteobacteria; order Caulobacterales; family Caulobacteraceae; genus Acaudatibacter. Next base: position 26,964 of record DASXGQ010000079.1, on the reverse strand, counting down.
CGGTGATGGGCTCGCGCGGAGTCCGCGCCTCGATCGCCGCGGCCAGATCCACCTCGGGCGGCGTGTCGAAGGTGGAACGGCGCCGGCCCAATGCGGTATCGCCGCCGAGCACCTTGCGCACGGCCTTGAGGTCCTCGCCTACCCGTCGCCACTGCAGCTTGGGGGAGCCGATCAGGCCGGCAAGTTGGCTGCGCTCCTTCGACAGCGCATCGTGCTCGCGGCGGATCTCCATCTCCTCCAGCCGCGCCAGTTGGCGAAGCCGGGTGTCGAGGACCGCGTCGGCCTGCAGTTCGCTCAGGGTGAACGTCGAGATGAGTTTGGCCTTCGGTTCGTCCTCGAACCGGACGATGCGGATCACCTCATCGAGGTTGAGGTAGACGATCAGCAGGCCCTCGAGGACGTGCAGGCGCCTCTCGATCTTGGCGAGACGGAAGTTCGAGCGGCGGACCAGAACCTCGCGGCGGTGGTCGAGGAAGGCCCGTAGAGCTTGAGGAAGGCTCATCACGACCGGCGCGCCGCGGGCGTCCAGGACGTTCATGTTGACCGGGAAGCGGGTCTCCAGGTCGGATTGCCGGAACAGACTCTCCATCAGGAGCTCAGGCTCGATCGTGCGGGCCCGTGGTTCCAGCACCAGGCGGATGTCCTCCGCCGACTCGTCGCGCACATCGCCCAGCAGGGGCGCCTTCTTGTCCTCCAGCAGGCCCGCAAGCTGTTCGACCAGCTCTGCCTTCTTCACCTGGTAGGGGACCTCGGTCACGACGATACGCCACAGGCCCCGTCCGGTGTCCTCGCGCGTCCATCGCGCCCGCACCCGTACGCCCCCCCGGCCGGTCTCGTACATGTCCAGCAGGGAGGCCCTGGGCTCGACGATGATCCCTCCCGTCGGAAAGTCAGGCCCCTGGACGTGGGTCATCAGGTCCGCCGCGCTCGACTGCGGATTGTCGATGAGCATCAGGCAGGCGTCGATCAGCTCGCCGGCGTTGTGCGGCGGGATCGAGGTGGCCATGCCCACGGCGATGCCGGATGAGCCGTTGGCCAGCAGGTTGGGGAAGCCCGCGGGAAGGACGACCGGCTCTTCCTCCTGGTCGTCGTAGGTGGGGCGAAGATCGACGGCGTCTTCGTCGATCCCGTCCAGCAGCAGGCGCGCGGCCTCGGTGAGGCGGCACTCGGTGTAGCGCATGGCCGCGGCGTTATCGCCGTCGACGTTGCCGAAGTTGCCCTGGCCGTCGATCAGCGGATAGCGCTGGGCGAAGTCCTGGGCCAGGCGCACCAAAGCGTCATAGACAGCCACATCGCCATGCGGGTGGTACTTGCCGATGACATCGCCGACCACGCGGGCCGACTTCTTGGCTGTGGTCTGCGGGTCGAGTCGCAGCAGGCGCATCGCGTAGAGCAGGCGACGGTGGACGGGCTTAAGTCCGTCCCGCACGTCCGGCAGGGCGCGTTGCGTGATCGTAGACAGGGCGTAGGCAAGATAACGGCGCGACAGCGCGTCCTCGAACGGCTCTTCGAGGATGCGGCCCGCCTCCTCCGGCCCCGGCGGCGGAACTCTCTCGTTCATGATCCCTGCTCAAGACCCGAGTCCGGGACCGATGTCCAGAACAGGCGTGTCACAGGCGCCCAGCGTCGGCCAGGACTTCGGTCAGGCGGATGCGCGCGGGCGGGAGCGGGCGGCTCACCACCCCGAAGACGAACTGCTCGAGGAATCGGCCCGTGATCGCCAGTCCCGCCCCAATGTCACCCGGCTGAATGGGCTCCTGGGCCGAGATCAGGAAGCGCGGGAGGGGCAGAAGCCTGTCCTTCCAGGGTTCTCCGGCCTGAGCGCTGACCGCCCGCCCCGTGCGCGGGCTCACCCAGGCCAGATCGTCCGTCGAGCCGGTGACCGCGCAGCGCCCCAGGTCGAGCCCGAAGCCAAGGATCTCGAGCAGCCCGGCCTCGAACCGAACGAGGACCGCGGGCCAGATCTCGGGTCGACCGAAGGCCTCCAGCAACGCCTCGAACGCCAGGAAGGCGCCTGGCTGCGGTTCGCGCTCGGGCAGGGCGGCCGTCAGCACGGCGGCGGCCGAAGAGAGGCCAGCCAGGGCCAGGGGATCATCGAACAGGGCCGATGGCCCCTCCCCCTCCCCCTCGGATTCGAGCGAAGCCGAGCCGAGCTGGTCGGATGTCCGCGCGCGGTAGCGCAGGCGCACGCGTGCGCCGGGCTGAAGCAGCGGGCGCATCCGCCGCGACGCGCCCCCCGCCACGTGGGCCGCCCATTTGCCGTGCATCCGGGTCAGGGCTTCGACGATGGCGCCGGTTTCGCCATAGACCCGGGCGGAGAGAACGAAGGCGTCGTCGTCGAACTCCACCGCGTCCTCAGGCCTCGAAATCGAGGCCCAGGTCCTGATAGGTCTCCCGGTCCTCCGCCCAGTTCGCCTTGACCTTCACGTGCAGGAACAGATGGACCGGCCGATCCAGGATCTGGGCCAGCTCGAGGCGCGACTGCTCGCCGATCCACTTGAGGGTCTGTCCCCCCTTCCCCAGCAGGATGCCGCGCTGGCCGTCACGCTCGACGAAGATCGTCTGCTCGATCCGCGCGGACCCGTCCGGCCTCTCCTCGAAAGCGGTGGTGACCACGCTGGCGGCGTAAGGGAGCTCTTCGTGCACCCTCAGATAGACCTTCTCGCGGGTGATCTCCGCCGCCAGCAGGCGCGCCGGCAGGTCTGCCGATTGGTCCTCAGGATAGAACCAGGGTCCATCGGGCATGAGCTCGCCAAGCCGGCGCTTGAGGTCGGCCACCCCTGATCCGGTATGCGCCGAAATCATGAAGACATCGCCGTAGACGCCTGTTTCGTCGAGGCTCCTGGCGAGGCCAAGCAGGCTTTCGCGGGGGATCAGGTCGACCTTGTTGAGCGCGAGGATGGCGGTCCGCCCGGCCTGCTTCAGCCCCTTGACGATCGTCTCCACATCCGCCGCGGCCCGCCGGTCGGCGGCCGTTCCGCTGCCGGCCGCCACTTCGACCTGCGCCTTGGAATCGATCAGGTGCACGACCTGATCGGCCTCGCGGGCGTGCGTCCAGGCGGCGCCGACCATGGCTCGGTCGAGCCTGCGCCTGGGTGCGAATATGCCCGGGGTGTCCACCAGGACGATCTGGCTCTCGCCCTCCATCGCGACGCCGCGGACGGGAAAGCGCGTCGTCTGCACCTTCTGGGTGACGATCGACACCTTCGAGCCCACGAGGCGATTGACGAGGGTCGATTTGCCCGCATTCGGCGCGCCGACGACGGCGACAAATCCGGCGCGGGTCACGTCGTGGCCTGCCTGCGTTCGAGCATGGCCAGCGCTGCGGCCTTCTGCGCCGCTTGGAGGGAGCCACCCTCCCCCTCGACCGCCGACTCGCCCTTCACGCTCACCTCCACAACGAAAGTCGGATTATGATCGGGGCCCGTACGCGAGACCAGCCGATAGGCCGGCGGGGGGCGACCGGCCGAGGCGGCCCATTCCTGAAGAGCCGATTTGGGATTGAGGATCGCGAGGTCCAGCTTCTCGGCGAGCAGGGGCGCCCACAGCCGCCGCACGACCTGCGCCGCGCCCTCGAAACCCAACTCGAGGTGAAGCGCGGCGATCACGGCTTCGCAGGCGTCCGCAAGGATCGTGTCGTGGTCGCGCCCGCCGCGCCGGCTCTCGCCTCCGGCAAGCCTCAGGGCCTCGCCGATCCCCGCGGACCTGGCCACGCGCGCGCACGCATCGCGGCTGACCAGGTTGGCGAAGCGCTTGGCGAGGGTCCCCGCCGGCGCCTCGGCCTCGCTCTCCAGCAGCGCCTGGGCGATGACGAGGCCGAGGACCCGGTCGCCGAGGAATTCCAGCCTCTCGTTGTTCGTCTGCCGCCCGGACGCGCCGGCCCCGGCGCTGGCGTGGGTCAGGGCGAGGTCCAGCAGGGACCGATCTTCGAACACATGACCAAGTTGGGACTGGAGAGCGACCATGGCCGCTGCGCGTCGATCCATTGGGCGGCGCCTATTCCAGCCAGGTGAAGAAACGGCTCGGCCGCAGATCGATGATCCACGTCCACGGCTTGAACAGCGAGACCTTGTCCGACCACGACATCAGGACGAGCCGCGCCCGCCCCACGAGATTGTCCTCCGGCACGAAGCCGACGCCAATGGCGTAGCCGAGGTTCGGATCGAGCCGGCTGTTCCAACCGCAGCCGCCCAGCCGCGGATCATCCGGAGACGCGCCCGGATCGAACCGGCTGTCAGCCGAATTGTCCCGGTTGTCTCCCATCATGAAGTAGCAGTGGGGCGGAACGACATAGACGCCGGTGTTATCGGCGGGCTCGTTCCCGCCGTGGACCTGGATCAGGTAACTCCGCCCGTCGGGATTGGTCTCACGCTTGATCGAAGCGCGCTCCGTCACCGGCTGGCCATCGGGACCGATGCGGTCGTGCGTGACGACATCCCGCACCGGCTGCTCCGGCAGGGCGATCCCGTTGACGTAGAGCTGGCCGCGCCGCTCCTGGATCCGGTCTCCTGGCAGGCCGATCAGCCGCTTGATGTAATCGGTGTGCCCATCGCGCGGGAGCTTGAAGACGACGATGTCTCCACGCCGCGGCGGATGGAAGAAGATCCGGCCCTTGAACAGCGGCGGACTGAACAGGATCGAGTGCCGGCTGTAGCCGTAAGACCACTTCGTGACGATGATGTAGTCGCCCTTGTAGAGATTCGGCTCTTCCGACGCCGAGGGAATGGTGAACGGCTGGAACAGCAGCGTCCGCACCACCAGGGCGACGATCAGCGCATAGACGATCGTCTTGACCGTCTCCCAGGTCTCGCTGGTCTGCGGTCTGAGTGTGGCCGATATTCTGCGGCCGGCTCGGGATTTCATCGGGCGGCGCACCTTCGGCCCACTATGCGCGGGCCGTGTCGCCTTCGAGGCTGCCGATGGCGACGCTCGTATCCGCCTCCAGCGCCTCGATCACGACGAACGCCTGCGCATAGGGATAATCATCGGTCAGCGAGAGGTGGATGACGGGTCGCCGTCCAGGAGGCGTCATCGCTTTCAGGCGTTCGGCGGCGCCGCCGGTCAGGACCATCGTCGGCTGTCCAGAGCGCGCATTGACCACTCCCATGTCGCGCCAGAAGACGCCTCGCCTCAGACCTGTCCCAAGCGCCTTGGCGCACGCCTCCTTGGCGGCGAAGCGTTTGGCGTAGCTCGAAGCGCGACCGGCCCGCCGCTCGGAGCGCGCTCGCTCGATTTCGGTGAAGATGCGGGAGACGAACCGCTCGCCAAAGCGCTCGAGAGTGTTGGCGATCCGACGGATGTCGGTGAGGTCGGACCCGATGCCGATGATCAAGCGACTGCCTCGCGCGCCGGCGGACCCCGACCCGCCCTCGCATGGTCCATGAGCTGGCGCATCCGCCGGATCGCGGCGTCCAGACCGACGAAGATCGCTTCGCCGACCAGGAAGTGGCCGATGTTCAGCTCCACGACCTGGGGGATCGCCGCGATCGGTCCCACGGTCTCGTAGTCGATGCCATGGCCGGCATGGACCTCGAGCCCCAGCCCATCGGCTTGAATCGCCGCCTTACGCAGATCCTCGAGCAGGCTTGCAGCTTCGGCCCTTCTCTCACGCACCGCGAGGCAATAGGCGCCGGTGTGAAGCTCGACGACATTGGCCCCCACGTCCCGCGCGGCGTCGATCTGAGTCGGATTGGGTTCGACGAACAGCGAGACCCGGATGCCTGCTCCCTTCAGGGCGGCCACGACCGGAACGATCCGGTTGTGATGGCCAACGACGTCCAGGCCGCCCTCCGTCGTGACCTCCTCCCGCCGCTCGGGCACCAGACAGGCCGCGTGGGGCCGGTGAGCCAGGGCGATCGCCTCCATCTCGGGCGTCACCGCCATCTCGAGGTTGAGCGGAAGCCCGCGCCGGCGTGTCAGCGCCGCCAGGGTGTCGATGTCCGCGTCGGAGATGTGCCGCCGGTCCTCCCGCAGGTGCGCGGTGATCCCGTCGGCGCCGGCCATCAGGGCGATCTCCGCCGCCCGGGCCGGATCGGGGTAGCTCTCGCCGCGCGCGTTACGAATCGTCGCGACGTGATCGATGTTCACGCCAAGACGCAGGCGGCTCATGCCACCAGCCTTCGACTACCTGGCTCCTCCGCCGGGATGGAGGCCAGCTCGGCCGGCAAGGCGTTGGCGGGATAGGCGGGGACCTCGAGCGTCGCCAGGGCGATCATCGGGGCGCCCGAGTCGGCCTTGCCTCCGGAGCGGTCGACAATGCACGCCGCGCAGACCACCTCGCCCCCCGCCTCTCGGATCGCCTCGACGCACTCGCGCGAGGAAAGTCCGGTGGAGACGATATCCTCGACCATCGCCACGCGCGCCCCGGGCTCAATTCCAAAGCCCCGGCGGAACCGCAGTTTGCCGCCTTCGCGCTCGACATAGAGCGAAGGGACCCCCAGGTGGCGCGCGGTCTCGTAGCCGGGAATGATCCCGCCGACGGCCGGAGAGACGCAGACGTCCACCTGCCCGACCCGCTCTTGGATCAGCCGCGCGAGCGCCTTGCAGAGGCGCTCGGACCGCTCGGGGTGCATGAACACCAGGTTCTTCTGCAGGAAGACCGCGGAGTGGAGGCCGGAGGAGAGAACGAAATGGCCCTCGCGCAGGGCGCCCGCCTCACGGAATTCCTTCAGGACGTCGTCGTTGTTCATGGGCCGTGATTACACCGGCCGACCGCCCGAGGCGAGGCTCCCGGCCTCACCCATGGATCCGTTCCACTGTCTCCACGCTCGGGCACGCGCGCATGGCGGCCGCGATATGAGTCAGGTGCCGGGCGTCCTTCACCTCGACGTCGAAGTCCACATCGAAGAAGTCGGAGTGACGATGGCGCATGTTCACGCCGATGATGTTGCCGCCCGCCTCTCCGATGATGGTGCAGACTTCGCCGAGCACGCCCGGAGCATCGCGGATGGTGGCGTGCACCCGCGTCCTGGCGAGGCTGTTGCGCTCTGCCTCGGCCGTCCACTGCAGGTCCCGCCAGAGGTCCTGGTGCTCCTCGAACTGCGCAAGCTGTCCGCAATCGAGCGTGTGGACGTCGATCGCGCCGTCGGGCTGCGCGATGCCGACGATCCGATCACCCGGAACCGGCCGGCAGCACGGGGCCAGACGAAGAGAGACGCCAGGCGAGAGCCCGCTGCCACGGAAGTTCACTGGCGTGGCCTGTTCTTCGAGGCGTACGCGGGCCGTAGCCGCGGCCTTGTCGTCCTCGGCCAGGCCGGGGAACATGGCCTCCAACACCTGGGCCGGCGAGATGCGTCCGCGGCCCACGGTCTGGAACAGTTCGCCCTCATTGGCGGCTGCGAACCGGTCCAGAGCGGGCCGCAGGGAGACACCACTCAGCGACTTGCCGGCCTTGAGGAAGGTCTGCTCGACGGCGGCCCGACCGATCCGCTGAAATTCTTCCCGCTCTGAGAGTCGGATATGACGGCGGATCGCCGAGCGGGCGCGGCTCGTGACCGTCAGGCTTTGCCAGTCCGCCGGCGGCGATGGCACCGAACCGCGGATCACCTCCACCACGTCGCCATTCTGCAGAAGGGTCCGAAGCGGGCGCAGCTCACCGTTGATCTTCACCCCGATACAGGTGTCGCCGATGTCGGTGTGGAGGGCGTAAGCGAAGTCGAGCGGCATGGCTCCGCTCGGCAGGCTGATCAGGCGACCTTTGGGGGTGAAGACAAACACCTGATCGAGGAACATCTCGAGTCGGGCGTGTTCGAGCAGGTCCTCGGCGTCGCCGCCCTGTTCGAGCACCTTGACCAGCTCGCGCAGGTTGTTCGTCGGATCCGACCCGCCGGCAGCGGCCTGATCGTCCGGATCGAAGGCGTAGGTCTGGTTCTTGTAGCGCCAGTGGGCGGCCACCCCCTCCTCCGCCACCCGATCCATGGCCTCGGTCCGGATCTGCATCTCGAGGCGAAGCCCGCGTGGTCCGGCCACGGTGGTGTGCAGGGACCGGTAGTTGTTGGACTTGGGGTGCGAGATGAAGTCCTTGAAGCGGTCGGGCACGCTCGGCCACGCTCGGTGCACGACGCCCAAAGCGCGGTAGCACTCGTCCTCGCTCCCCACGATCACCCGAAATCCGTAGATGTCCGAGAGCTTGTCGAAGCCGATCGACTTGCGCTGGAGCTTGCGCCAGATCGAATAGGCGGTCTTCTCGCGGCCGATAACGCGGCAGGTGATCCCGGCCTCTTCCAGGCGCCGCGAGATCGCCTCGCTGGCCATGGCGACGGCCTTGCCCTGGTTCGTGCGCAGGGTCTCCAGGCGCCGGATGATGGCGTTGCGCGCGACGGGATTGAGGTGGGAGAACGCGAGGTCCTCGAGCTCCGAACAGATCCGGTGCATGCCAATCGAGCGGGCCAGGGGCGCGTAGATCTCCAGCGTCTCTCGGGCGATCCGCTCGCGCTTGGCCGCGCTCTTGATGAACCCCAGCGTCCGCATGTTGTGGAGGCGGTCGGCGAGCTTCACCAGAAGGACGCGGACGTCCTTGGAGACGGCCAGGATGAACTTCCGCAGGTTCTCGGCCTGCCGCTTGTAGTCGGCGGTGATCTCGAGGTTGGAAAGCTTGGTGACGCCTTCGACGAGCTCCCCGACCTCCGGGCCGAACAGGCGGTCGACATCTTCCCGTGTGACCTCAGTGTCCTCGATCACGTCATGCAGCAGGGCCGTGACGATGGTCGGGGTGTCGAGGCGATAGTCCGTGAGGATGCCCGCCACCTCGATCGGGTGGGCGAAATACGGATCGCCCGAAGCGCGGGTCTGAGAACCGTGCATGCGCACGGCATAGACGTAGGCCCTGTTGAGCAGGGCCTCGTCGGCAGTCGGATCGTACGCGCGGACGCGATCGATCAATTCATATTGGCGCAGGAATTTCGGGGCCGCGGCCTTGGGCGCGGTGGAAGGTTGGCTCTGAGCGACGTCCAGGCTCAGTAGCGCTCCTCCTGTCCGCCGTCGCGGTCGCTCTGAAGGGCCCGCACCAGTTCCTGCTCGCTCATCTGCGCGTGGGTCGGATCCGCCAGCAGGGCCAGGGTTTCGGCTTCTTCCTCGGCCTCGGAATGCTCATCCACGCGCTGCAGGCTGCTGATCAGCGATTCCTTCAGCTCATCCGGACTGACCGTGTCGTCTGCGATCTCCCGCAGGGCGACGACCGGGTTCTTGTCGTTGTCGCGATCGATGGTGAGGCCGGAACCGGCCGCGATCGCCCGCGCGCGGGTGGCCGCGAGCAGAACGAGGTTGAAGCGGTTCGGGACTTTTTCGACGCAGTCCTCGACGGTGACGCGGGCCATGAAGTCTCACAGAGATTTGGGGAGATCGATCTGTCCAAATAGGGTCACGGCGGCGGCTTGGCAACTGATCCCTGCCAAAGCGAATCACTCCGGCGTCGCGTCGGCGCCGATTTCGGCGGCGCCGGCGAGGTCCCTCGCCGTTCTCCCGAGCACAGGATGGCGCCAGTCTGGGGCAATCTCGGCCAGTGGCCCCATCACGAAGCGCCGAAGATGGGCCCTCGGGTGGGGTAGCTTTAGGTCCGCGTTGTCAATCACCTGGCGTCCAAGGGCGATAAGGTCGAGGTCGAGGGTGCGCGGAGCGTTGGCGAACGTCCTGACCCTTCCGAAGCGGGCTTCGATACCCCTCAGCGCCTCCAAGGCGGCATCCGGTCCCAAAGCCGTCTCGACAAGGACGACTCCATTGAGATAGTCAGGATCCGTAGGTTCGGGCCAAGCACTGGCGCGCCACCAGCGCGAGGCCCGCGCTACGCTAAATCCGGCGCCGGGCAGGGCTGCCACGGCCGCGTCGAGCAGATCCCGAGACGAGCCGAACTCGCCTGGCAGGTTCGAGCCTAAGGCGATGACGCCGATTTCTTCGAGTGACGCTCTACGCGTAGTGTTCAAGGGACGACCGTGACTTTCTATCCTACCGATCGCCTGGCCCTCTTCATTGACGGGCCCAACCTTCACGCTTCGGCCAAGGCGCTCGGCTTCGACATCGATTTCAAGCGGCTGCTCGACGAGTTCCGCAAACGCGGCCTGCTCACTCGCGCCTACTACTACACCACGCTGGTCGAGGATCAGGAGTATTCGCCGATCCGGCCGCTCGTCGACTGGCTCGACTACAACGGCTTCTCCCTGGTGACCAAACCGGCCAAGGAATATATCGATCGCGAGGGCCGCAAGCGTTGGCGCGGCGACATGCACATCGAACTGGCGGTGGACATGATGGAGCTGGCTCCGCGGCTCGACCACGCCGTCCTGTTCTCCGGGGACAGCGATTTCGCCCCCGCGGTCGCCGCGATTCAACGCAAGGGGGTCCGCGCCACCGTGGTCTCGACGATAAAGTCTCAGCCGCCCATGGCCGGGGACGAGCTGCGTCGTCAGGCGGACTCCTTCGTCGATCTGGCGGATCTCTCCGACATCATCGGCAGGCCCCCGCGCGAGCGCCTGCCCCGGTTCCTGCAGGAGAACTCGGGCGCCACCGCGTGAATAATGCGGAGCCGCCGCGCGACTGCCCGATCTGCCCGCGTCTGGCCGCCTACAGGGCCGAAAACAACTCGGCGCATCCCGACTGGTTCAACGGCCCTGCCCCGTCGTTCGGTGATCCGAACGCCCGCCTGCTGGTCGTCGGTCTCGCGCCCGGGCGGACCGGCGCCAATCGCACAGGTCGCCCCTTCACCGGCGACTACGCCGGCGTGCTGCTCTACGAGACCCTGATCCGGTTTGGCTTCGCGCACGGCCGCTATGCCGCGCGGCCCGACGACGGTCTCGAGCTCGTGGACTGCATGATCACGAACGCGGTGCGCTGCGCCCCGCCCGGCAATCGACCGCTTCCGGCTGAGGAGGCCGCCTGCCGACCTTTCCTCACCGCACGCATCGACGCCCTGCCCCGGCTTCGCGTGCTGATCACCCTGGGCGACGTCGCCCGTCGAAACGTCCTGCGCGCCCTCGGCCGGCCAGGCTCCAGCGGCTTGGGCGGTCACGCCGCCGAGACTTCCGTCGGCCCTTATGTGCTGATCAACAGCTACCACTGCTCCCGACTGAACACGAACACCGGCCGCCTCACCGAGCCGATGTTCCACGCGATCTTCGAACGCGCGCGGGAACTGCTCGCCGCCTGACGGTTAGCCCGGAGCATGTTTTGGACCGCCGGCATCCTGCCGGCTCTTCTCCAAGGGGGCGCCGCTTCTAAGGGCCTATTGAAACGAAAACGAAAAAGAGCCGGCAGGATGCCGGCGGTCCGCGGCTACAGGCCTGACTCAACTCTCGCCATCAACCTCAGCCGCTCGCGGCGCCCGTCTCGATCAGCGCCTCGATCGCCTCCGCCGCATAGCCGGCTTCGGCCAGCACCTCGCGGGTGTGCCCACCCAGGTGCGGCGCGGGCCGGGCCGGACCGTGGGCCGCTCCAGGGAAACGCGCAGGGGACATGGGCGCCAGGTAGCGTTCGCCGAGGCGATCCTCCACTTCGACAAAACAGCCTGCGGCGTGCGCCTGAGGGTCATCGGCCACCTCGGCGAGGGACTGCAGAGGCGCCCAGATCAGATCCTGTTCGGTCAGGCGGCTCGCCATCTCGTCTCGCGTCATGACTGCGAAGGCCTCGTCCAACTCGGCCAACAAGTCCGAAGCGTTTGCGACACGGTCCGCAGGGGTGGCGAACCGGGGATCGTCGACAAGGTGCGGCTTGCCCGCCGCCGCGGCCACTGCGGGCCAGTCTCGCGGCGCGCGCACGCTGATGGAGATCCAGCCGCCGTCGGCCGTGCGGAAATAGTTGGCGACTGGGCTCTGAGTGCGATGGCGCGGCAACGAGCGATTGTGCTCGCCATAACGCAGCTGGATCGAGAGGTCCCAGCCTATGGCGTAGGCCCCTGTGCGCATGAGCGAGGTCTCGACGAGCCTCCCCTTCCCTGTCGCCTGCCGCTCCACCAGGGCCGCCAATGCCGCCGACACCGTCGCCAGGGCGCAGATCGAATCTCCCATGCCGGGACGGCAAGGAAAGGGATCGACGCCATCAGGGATGGTTGCGCCCGCCACGCCCGAGCGGGTCCAGAGCGCGGCGATGTCGAAGGCCGGGAGGTCGACTTCCGGCCCCTCCAGGCCGTAGCCGGACACGCTCACATAGATGAGGCGCGGCAGGCGCTCGCGCACCGCATCGAAGTCGAGGCCGGCGCGGCGCAATGAGCCAGGGCGCAGGTTGGTGATGAAGATGTCCGCCCCTTCGAGGATGCGGAGCAGGGCCTCACGGCCGTCAGTCTTGCCGATGTCGAGGACCACCCCGCGCTTGCCCCGGTTCTCCAGCTCGAACACTGGATTCGAAGTCCAGTCTTCGCGCAGGGCGAAGAGGTTTCGCACCGGGTCGCCTTCGCGGCCCTCGATCTTGATGACGTCGGCGCCCCAGTCGGCCATGACCATGGCCGCGCTCGGGCCCGCCACCCAGGTGGAGAACTCGACAACCTTTGTCCCCTCGAGCATACGCCGCGTCTCCTCCGCCATCCTCTTGTTTTACGGCAGCATAGCGCGGGCGGGCGCCCGCCCAAGACGCCAAAGTCAGGCGCTTCAGCCCTTGTCGCGCAGCAGGCGCCCCTGCTCGCGCTTCCAGTCGCGGTCGGCGATGGCCTGACGCTTGTCGGGCGCGGTCTTGCCCTTGGCGAGGGCGAGTTCTAGCTTGGCCAGGCCCTTTTCATTCCAGTACAGCCGCACCGGCACGAGGGTCCTGCCGTCCCTCCGGACCGCGCCCAGCAATCGGTTGATCTCCTTGCGGTGAAGGAGCAGCCGGCGCGGGCGTCGCGGTTCATGGTTGAACCGGTTGGCGGGGCCGTATTCGGGGATGTACGCGTTTACGAGGGTGATCTGCGAGCCGTCCGCCGAGGCGTAGGACTCGGCGATATTGGCCTTGCCCTGGCGAAGCGACTTCACCTCGGATCCGGTGAGCGAAATCCCGGCCTCGAAGGTCTCCTCGAGCAGATAGTCGAACCTGGCGCGACGGTTCTCCGCGATGAGCTTTCCGCTCACGGCAATGCGCCGGCCAGTTCCACCGCCGCCAGGATCTCTTCGTGGCGAGCCGGATCGCAGGGCGCGATAGGGAGTCGGGTGTCCTCTCGGCAAAGGCCCATGCGCGCCAGAACGAATTTCGTCGGCGAGGGTGATGCATCCAGGAAGAGGGCCTTGTGCAGGCGGATCAACCGGTCCTGCAGCCGCCTGGCCTCCGCAAGGTCGCCCTTCAGGGCCGCTTCCATCAACTGGGCGGAGGCCGCTGGGGCGATATTCGCGGTGACCGAGATGCAGCCATGGCCGCCATGGGCGATGTAGCCGAGGGCGCTGTTGTCGTCCCCCGAGAGCATGACCCACCCCTCTCCGCACTCGAGCCGCTGCAGACTCGGCCGCGAGAGGTCGCCGGTCGCATCCTTGACCCCAACGATGTTCGGGATCGCGGAGAGGCGCGCGAGGGTCGCGTTGCTGATGTCGACGCTGGTCCGTGAGGGGACGTTGTAGACGAAGACCGGCAGGGCCGTCGCCGCCGCGACCGTCTCATAGTGCCGGAACAACCCCTCCTGGCTTGGCCGGTTGTAGTACGGCGTCACCAGCAGCACGGCGTCGGCGCCGGCCTCCTCGGCGTGCCGGACGAATTCCACCGCCTCGGCGGTCGAGTTCGACCCGGCTCCCGCGATGACCGGCACGCGTCCCTTGGTCACCTCGACGCACAGGCTGACGACGCGCTTGTGCTCGTCATGGCTCAGAGTCGAGGTCTCTCCGGTCGTGCCGACCGGCACAAGCCCGTGAACGCCTCCGGCGATCTGTCGCTCGATCAATTTGGAGAGGGCGGCTTCATCGACGCCTGCATCGGAAAACGGCGTCACCAGCGCAGTGAACACGCCTTCGAAACTTTTTGCGGTCATGTAGGACAAATGATTGTGAGGCGACCGCAAGGAGTTGCGATCCGGAGTGCATGCGCGAAGATAGGGCTCAGTGTGGGGGCTCCGCAATCCGGCCTCACAGAGTCGCGTGCAGTTTCGCGTCGGCGGAGCGAGTACAAGGGAGCGGTCTTGGCTGCGAACCTCTCGCGCACCAGCCTGGCGCTCACGGCGGCGCTCGCCATGGGCGGTTTCGCCGCTGCGCAAGGGCTGACGAGCGACGCGGCCCAGCCGGCCGTGTCGTACCAAGACCTCAACGACATGCAGTCGGTTTCGGTTGCACTCTCGGCCGCCCGATCGGGCGATGGCTCGCGCGTGCAGTCGATCCTTGCCACGACGAGCGATCCCCTCGCGCGCAAGATCGCCCTTTGGGCCCTCGCGGACGCGGCGCCCGACACGATGACCTGGGCGCAGGCCGAGCAGGCGCGGCGCGATCTTGCCGACTGGCCGCGCCCGGCTCGCCGCCAGATGGCGGCAGAAAAGCTGATCGGCCAGTCCGGGATGGCTCCCAAGGCGATCATTGCCTGGTTCGGCGAGATGCCCCCAATCACGGCGCAGGGCGCGATGTCACTGGCCGGGGCGCTGCGCGCGGACGGCCAGACAAGCGCAGCGGCGGGGGTGATCCGTCACGCCTGGCGCGGCATGCCGTTCGACGAATCGGTCGAGGCTCAGATGCTCACCCAGTTCCCGGACATGCTCACTCCGGCGGACATGTGGGCTCGCGTCGACTACCTGCTTTACGGAACCCACGACGCCGCCGCGCTCGATCTCATCGCCCGTCTGCCACCTGACCGACAGGCCGTCGCGCAGGCGCGCATCGCGCTTCGCCGCGGCGATTCCAACGCCGAGTCTCTCGTCGCCGCCCTGCCGGTCGCCGACCAGACGAGCCCCGGCGTCATCTATGAACGCCTGCTTGCCTATCAGGCGCGTGGAGACGTTGCCGACGCGCTCAACCTCGTCGCGTTCATGCCTCAGAGCCTTCCGTACGAAGGCGCCGCCGAGAAGCTCTGGCGGCACGGGAGCCTGGTGGTCCAGGCCCTGCAGGCCGGCGATCCGGTGCGCGCCTACGCCGCCGCCGACCATTCGGGGCTAAATTCCGGCGTCGCCGCCGGAGAAGCCCAGTTCTACGCCGGCTGGATCGCCTTGACCCGCCTCAAGAACCCGCGCCTCGCGGACCAGCACTTCGCCGCTCTCCAGGGCCTCAGCGAATCGCCGATCACCCAGGGACGGGCGCTGTACTGGCGGGGCCGGGCGGCGGACGCCGAGAGCGACCCAGTGGCCGCGCAGCTCTTCTACGCCCAGGCCGCGCGCTACCAGACGACCTTCTATGGGCAGCTTGCCGCCGCCCGCGCCGGGACCACCGAGATCGTCCTCGGACATGACCCTCAGATCACCTCGGTGGAGCGCGCAGATTTCGAGAGCCGCGACGCGGTCAAGGCGGCCCGCCTTCTGGCGCGCATGGGCAACCGAGATGGGTTCCACACCTTCGTGTCCGGCCTCTCAGAAATGCTTCCGGACGCCGCGGAAGAGGCGCAACTCGTGGACCTGGCGCAGGCCGAGGGCGATCAGTCGCTGGCGATGCGGGTTGTGCGCAACGCCGCCAAGCGCGGTTTCATCCTCCCCGATCGAGGCTATCCCGTGCGGACGCCGCCGGCTGGCTCGGCTTTCGCAGTGGAAACCCCGCTGGTGCTCGGCATCACGCGCCAGGAGAGCAGTTTCGATCCCGAAGCCCGGTCGGGCGCGGGCGCGCGAGGCATGATGCAGCTCATGCCCGCAACCGCCGAGAGCGTGGCGAGGCGCAACGGTCTGGGCTGGGGCCGGCTCGACGACCCCGATTTCAACATGAGGGTCGGCTCGGCCTACCTCGGCCAGCTCGTGAGCGAGTTCAGTGGCTCCTACGTCCTTGCGGCGGCGGCCTACAACGCAGGCCCCGGACGGCCGGCCCAGTGGACCAGCCTGTGCGGCGATCCCAGGAGCGGCGGGTCCGATCCGCTCGACTTCATCGAGTGCATCCCCTTCTCGGAGACGCGCGACTACGTCATGCGAGTGCTCGAGGCGACAGAGGTGTACCGGGCCAAGCTGGCCGGAGGACATGCGCCCCTCACCCTATCCGCCGACCTGAAGCGCGGCGCCTATGGCTATCAGGTTGTCGGCCCGACCACCCTGCCGGCCACGCCCGTCGCCCAACCCACCGCTAGCTTCCTGCCCCAGGCGGCGCCGGGCGGACACTGAGGGTTCGCAGGCGTACAGCCGATCGAGCGTGATCGGCGCGCCGGATGGGCAGACTCAATCGGCGATCAGCCCAAACAGCAGACCGTCGACGAGAACCTCCGACATCTTGTCCGGCGGCGCCCAATCGAACGAAGGCTTCATGATCATCAGCGAGGCCAGACCATGACAGGCGGCCCAGAGCGCGTGATGCACGGTTTCCGGGTCACCGGATTTGAGGCGGCCCTCGGCGGCGATCTCGCGCACCACACCCAGGAACCGCGCTCCGCATTGAGATCCGAGTTCATGGGCTGCCGCCTGCTTTTCCGGCGGGCCCGAAGACATCGGAGAGCAGAAGATGAGACGATAGGCGTTGGGGTTGCGCAGCGCAAAGTTGATATACGCCCTCAGAAGCATCCGCACCCTCTCGACCGGTGAAAGAGGAAGAGTGGTGATCTCGCCGCTGAGCTCCAGAAGCTCTTCGAGCGCTGCTGTGCAGATCTCCAGCAGAATCTGGTCCTTATCCCGGAAGTGCATGTACAGGCACGTCGAGGAGACGCCGACCTCGTCAGCGATCTTGCGGATCGTGGCGCCTTCGTAGCCGTCGGCGACGAAGATCTGCTCTGCAGCTTTCAGGATTTCCGCGCGCCGCATGTGGCCGTGGCCTTTGGCCTTGCGCGCCGAACGTTGAGGTCTCTTGAGCGTCGTCGTCACGAACCGATTTCCCAAGTCGTCAAGCGATTAGACGTTAAAGCGGCGCCCCCCGCAAGACCGGGCCTGTTTCCTCATACGGACCGATCGCGGTATCGGACCCAGATGAGC
Organism: Caulobacteraceae bacterium; assembly: GCA_036488995.1. Classification (GTDB taxonomy): domain Bacteria; phylum Pseudomonadota; class Alphaproteobacteria; order Caulobacterales; family Caulobacteraceae; genus Acaudatibacter. The sequence goes on along the minus strand of DASXGQ010000079.1, from coordinate 10,010 downwards.
CGTCCCGCGCCGGTTATCGCCCCCTCGCCCCTCGCCATGCGGCCCGCGACCTGGCCCGACTACGACCTGCTCGACAGCGGCGGTGGCCGAAAGCTCGAGCGATATGGCGAGGTCATCGTCGTCCGCCCGGAAGCCCAGTGCCTTTGGCCGCCCGCGCGGCTGCCGGAGTGGGATCACGCCGTCGCGGTGTTCGAAGGCGCCGAGGATGAGGAGGCCGGGCGCTGGCGGCGTCGAACCGAAACGCCGGAGAGCTGGCCCATGGCCTGGCGCGATGTGAGGTTTCACGCCCGGCTCGCCGCGTTCCGCCATCTGGGCGTGTTTCCCGAGCAGGCGTCGAACTGGGCCTGGCTGGCGGACCGTCTCGACCGGGCCCAGGGCGCCCCCAACGTCCTCAACCTGTTCGGTTATACGGGGGTGGCGAGTCTTGTTGCGGCCGCTGCAGGGGCGCGGGTGACGCACGTAGACGCCTCGAAGAAGTCCGTCGCCTGGGCGCGGGAGAACGCCGCCCTCTCGGGGTTGGAAGGCGCGCCCGTGCGATGGATCTGCGAGGACGCGCGAGCCTATGTCAGACGGGAAGCGCGCCGCGGCTCGCGCTACGAGGGGATTATCCTTGACCCGCCGAAGTACGGGCGCGGTCCGGGAGGCGAGGTCTGGCGCCTCTACGAAGACCTGCCGGACCTGTTGGCCGGCTGCGCCGCCCTTCTCTCCGACGACGCTGAATTCCTCGTCCTCAACGCCTATTCGGAGCGGCTGTCCGGCCTCGCCCTCGCAAGCCTCCTCGCCGAGACCCTGGCCGATCGTGGAGGGCGCATCGAGTGGGGAGAGCTGACGCTGGCAGAGTCCAACGGCGCCCGAGGCATGGGGTTGTCGTTTTTCGCACGCTGGAGCCGATCGTGAGCTCGCGCGTGATCACCTCTCTGGCAAATCCCACGGTCAAGGCCGTTCGCGCCTTGCACATGCGGCGGGAGCGGGCCGAGAGCGGCCGGTTCCTTGTGGAGGGACTGCGCAGCGTCACCGAGGCGGTGGAACAGGGTCGCAAGCCCGTCATCCTCCTGCATGGACCCGCAGTCTCGAGCCATCCTCTCGTGCGTCAGGCGAGCGCTGCATCCCGGGAGACCCTGGAGGTGAGCGAAGCCATCCTCGCCAAGATCTCGCGGCGCGAGAATCCCCAGATGGTCCTCGGGGTGTTCGAACAGGGGCTCGCAGAACTGGAGACGCTCGATCCCCTTTCCGCGACCTGTTGGGTGGCGTTGGAGAACGTGCGCGACCCCGGCAATCTGGGGACCATCCTGCGCACCGCCGATGCGGCTGGCTGTGGCGGGGTGATCCTGGTGGGAGAGTGCTGCGACCCCTATTCGGTGGAGGCTGTGCGCGCGACCATGGGCTCGATCTTCGCCACGCCGCTCGCCGAGACGAGCGTCGCGGACTTCCTGGCCTGGCGCGCCCGATGGCCCGGAGCCGTGATCGGAACGCACCTCGACGCACCGGCGGGCTTCCGCCGGGCCCCTTATCGAGCGCCCAACCTCCTGCTCATGGGAAACGAACAGGCGGGTCTCTCAGCAGAGCTTGCCGAGGCATGTGATCTCACGGTCAAGATCCCGATGCGAGGCCGTGCCGACAGCCTGAACCTGGCGGTCGCCACGGCCATCATGATCTATGCCGTTACGGCGCCTTAGGATCCTTCGCCGCCCCCTCCCGACATCTCTGGGCCGCGGTCCTGGTAAACCTTGGACAATACAGGGGAATCAACCTGGGCGACGGCTTGGTCGAGCTTTTGCTGATAGCAAGCGGAACGCTTCACAGCCCAACGATAGTCCGGGACGCTGCCTGGAAAGGCGCCGCACGCCTGCATCGCCGCCGAACTCAGCCGGCCCAGGAAGTTTTCCGCAGCCCGAGGCGTCGCAACGCTCGAGGCGTCATATCCGACGCGGACGGTGGTGTGGTCGGCGGCAATCGCATCGGAGGCCTGCGCAGCCCCGGCGACGCACGCCAGACCCAGGGCCGCAACGATGATCGTCTTCATCACTAACTCCTACTCGCAGTCCGCACTGTTGGACGGCCGTCTGCACGGCGGCGCGCCTGCTAACGCGGCATGGCGCCCATAAGATGGGCATCAGATGGCTATCCGGAAACTTTAGCCTTTCTGGGGGCTGTTTCAGCTTGACTCGGGTTGCCGCCGTTCGCCGAAAGCCGCTGTCTTGCGCTCGCGGCGGCGGCGCCCCAATCGGTGGCGCATGACCGCCATCCTGGCCGTGCAGGCCCACCCGGACGATGTCGAGACACTGGCGGCGGGGACCCTGGCGATCGCTGCCGCCCGCGGCGCGCGCATCACCATCGTCACGATGACTGCGGGCGAGTGCGGCACGGTCGCCCTCAACCCGGAAGAGACCGCCGCCGTCCGCCAGGGTGAAGCCGCCGCCGCAGCGGCGATGATTGGAGCAGACTATCGCTGCGTCGGACTGCCGGACCTCGGCGTGTTCAATGACGACGCATCCCGCCGCCGAACCACGGAGATCGTCCGCTGGGCGCGGCCGGACATCGTGATCACCGCAGCGCCCGAGGACTATCACCCCGACCACGAGGCCACGAGCGTGTTGGTCCGGGACGCCTGCTTTGCGGCCTCCGCTCCCGCCTACAACACCGGTGAGGCGCCGCCTCTCTCCGCCATACCGCACCTGTACTTCATGGACCCGATCGGCCTGCGGCGGCGCGACGGGACGCCGGTCTCTGCGGACTTCGCCATCGACGTTGCAGACGTGATGGACCTCAAGCGGCGGATGCTCGAGGCGCATGAGAGCCAGAAGACCTGGCTGGCGAAGCAGCACGGCATGACGGATTTCACTGCGGGAATGGACGCGCAAGCGCGACGACGTGGGCGCGATTTCGGTGTCGACGCCGCCGAGGGCTTCACCCAGTACAGGCACACCCCCTACCCCCGCACCCCACTACTCCAGGACCTCCTGGGCGCATCGGTATTGGCGAGCCCCGTGGCCTGAGCTCCCGCCGAGCGCTTGCCTTGACCCAAGGGTTCCGCCACTTGGGCGGCCGCATGGGGGATTCGAAGGACAACGCTTTCTGATGACGACAGCAGTTTCGGGCTCCTGGTCCGGCGACCTTCGGGTTCGCGCGGCCGGAACTGGCGAATGAGCGCGGTCCTGGTCACCGGCGGCGCCGGCTACATCGGCAGCCACGCTGTCCTCGCCCTACGCGACGCCGGCCGAGACGTCGTTGTCCTGGATGATCTCTCCACCGGCTTCCGCGAGGCGGTTCCGCACGGCGTTCCGCTCCGCGAAGGCGGCATCGCCGACGCGGTCCTCGTCTCGCGCATCCTGCGGGAGGACAGGATCGAGGCGGTGATGCACTTTGCCGGCAGCATCTCGGTGCCGGAGTCGGTCTCCGACCCGGCCAAGTACTATTGCAACAACACATGCGCCTCGCTCGCCCTGGCGAAGACCTGCATCGAGGGGGGCGTGAACCGGTTCATCTTCTCCTCGACCGCGTCCGTTTACGGCAATCCAGAGGTCAATCCGGCGCCCGAGGACACGCCCAAGCGGCCGTTCAGCCCCTACGGCTGGTCGAAACTGATGACCGAGCAGGTCCTCGAGGATCTCGCCTTCGCCCATCCCGCATTCCGCCCGGTCCGCCTGCGATATTTCAACGTCGCGGGCGCCGATCCGGCCGGACGCTCGGGCCAGCGCAATCCTGATGCGGCGGGCCTGGTGAAGCTGGCGGTGGAGACGGCGCTCGGGAAGCGTGAGATCCTGGAGATCTTCGGGGACGACTACGCCACGCGCGATGGCACCTGCGAGCGCGACTACATCCACGTCTCCGACCTTGCCACCGCGCACGTGGCCGCCTTGAACTACCTCGATGGCGGCGGTCCGGGCGTCGTGCTCAACTGCGGCTATGGCCGCGGCTATACCGTGCTCGAGGTGGTCGCGGCGCTCGAGGAAGTGCTCGGCCGTACCCTGAACAAACGGCGCGCAGGGCGGCGGCCGGGCGATCCGGACCGCTATATCGCCGACCCGACACGCCTGCGCGCCACTCTCGACTGGCGCCCGCAGCACGAGGATCTCGCCTTCATCCTGCGCTCGGCCCTCGCCTGGGCGGGGGCGCTTCCCTAACCAGGTCGCGGCTTGGCTCTCGTCGTCGGCGCCGCGTTTGCGGGATCATCCGGCCACGGATGTTTTGGGTAGCGCCCCCGCATATCCTTGCGGACGTCCGCCCACGAGCCCGCCCAGAAACCGGGCAGGTCGCGCGTCACCTGGATCTCGCGGTGAGCCGGCGACAGCAGGGCTAGCGCCAGGGGCTCGCCGCCTACCCTCGGGTGGGACTTGAGACCGAACAGCTCCTGGACCCGCACGCGCACCCTTGGCCCGCCTTCCGCCTCATAGTCGATGGCGTGGGAGGAGCCGGCCGGAGTGGTCCAGCGCGGCGGCGCCTCCGCCTCAAGGCGACGAACGAGATCCCTGGGGATCAGGCCTCTCAAGCTCGCCTCCAGTTCGGCCTCACCGAGGGCGGCGAGGCTCGAGCGACCGTCGAGCAGCGGCGCAAGCCAGTGGTCGATCCGCTCGCCCAATCCGACATCCGAGAGATCCGGCCAGGTCTCGTCGCTCCGGCGCAGGAAGGCGACGCGGGCCCGCAGGCGGCGCGCCTCCTCTCCCCAGGGCAGGCTCGAGACCCCTTCACGGCCCACCTCATCGAGCAGGGCCTGCCGCACGAGCGCCGGGTCGGCCGCGATCTCACTCGCTTGGACAACCAACTCGCCCAGCCGAACGATCCGCTGCGCCCGCCGCGCGCCCGAAGCCGTCTGCGCCAGGCGGTCCTCTGTCTCGAACAGCCGGGGCGCAGCGGCGCGCAGGGCATCGATGTCGACGCGCGTCGCAAGTGTGATCCGGTCGCGCGTCCCTCCGCCGGCCAGTTCCGCCACCGCAAGCCATGGTTCGCGCGCCAGCGGATCGGCAGGATCCAGCCAGGCGCCGCGACCGGAGGCGAGTTGGAACTCGCCAGCGCCGCCACGGGCGCGACCGATCCGATCGGGAAAAGCCTGGGCCAGGAGCAGGCCGTCGTCGGGCGAACGGGCCGTCCGGCCGACAGGCGCGAGGCGCGCCCAACGTTCCGCCTGGCCAAGCAAGGCGCGCCCTCTGGGCGAGCGATCGCGGCGCAGGCCGTCCGCCAGGTGGCCGATCTCCGTCTCGCGTCCTCGGCGACCGCCTTCAGACAGGACCGCAGCCAACAGCGCTGCCCGCTCTCCGGCCCCGGCCTGGCCGCCCAGAAGGACCAGATTGGCCAGGCGTGGGGAGAGTGGCAGGCGCGCCAGCGCAGCCCCGTGGGGGGTCAGGCGGCCGGCCTCATCAAGCGCGCCCAGCGCTTGCAGCAGCCGCCGAGCCTCGGCGACCGCCCCCGTCGGGGGCCGATCCAGCAGGGCGAGCGAGTCCAGGCCCGAGGCGCCCCACCGCGCCACGTCGAGCATCAGCCGCGAGAGGTCCGCCTCGAGGATTTCCGGCCGCTCGAACGCCGGCAGCCCGCGGGTCTCCGCCTCGTCCCACAGTCGCCAGCACGCGCCCGGAGCGGTGCGTCCGGCGCGGCCGCGTCTCTGATCGGCCGTGGCGCGCGAGACCCGCACGGTGGCCAGTCGCGTGACGCCGCTGGCGGGATCGAACCTGGGAACCCGCGCCCAGCCGCTGTCCACCACCACCCGCACGCCCTCCAGCGTCAGGCTGGTCTGGGCGATCGAGGTAGCCAGCACGACCTTGCGACGCCCAGGCGGCGCCGGAGCGATCGCACGGTCCTGGTCGCCCGGCTCGAGCGCGCCATAGAGTGGGTGGATATCCACCGGACTCTCTCTGAGGATCTCCCTCAGCCGGTCCGCGGTCCGCAGAATTTCCCCCTGGCCGGGAAAGAAGGCGAGCACGCCCCCCTCCTCTGCTCCAAGGGCGCGGCCAATCGCCCGCGCCATCTGCTCGTCGATGGACGCCCGCGGGTCGCGGCCAAGATAGCGAGTCTCCACCGGGTAGGCGCGCCCCAGGCTCTCGATGACCGGCGCGTCGTCCAGCAGGGCGGCGATCCGCGCCCCGTCCAGGGTCGCAGACATCACTATCAGGCGCAGGTCCTCGCGGAGCAGCCGCTGGGCGTCCCTGGCGAAGGCGAGGCCAAGGTCGGCGTCCAGGCTGCGTTCGTGGAACTCGTCGAACAGGACAGCCGCGACCCCATCCAGGCCTGGATCGTCCAGGATCATCCGGGTGAACACGCCCTCGGTGACCACCTCGATCCGGGTGCGCGCTGAGACGCGGCTCTCCAGCCGCACGCGGTAGCCAACGGTCTCGCCGACCGTCTCGCCCAGCGTCGCCGCCATGCGCGCCGCCGCGGCACGGGCGGCGAGCCGTCGAGGCTCCAGGACGATCAGCTTCCCGCCTTGGACCCAAGGTTCGTTCATGAGGGCGAGCGGGACGACGGTCGTCTTGCCCGCACCCGGAGGGGCGACCAGCACGGCGCAGGACCGCTCCGACAGGGCGCTGGCCAGAGGCGCCAGCGCCTCGGCGATCGGCAGGCTGGCGGCGAGACTTTCGACGGCGGGGCTCAAGTGGCCCCCGCCGTCACTCGGTATGCGGCAGCTCCATCGGCGCCGCCTCGTGCCCCTCCACGACGACCCCCTTGGAGAGCTTGGAATTCCACAGGCCGTACACGAAGTAGAGGAGGATGCCGATGCCCACATAGGCCAGGAAGAACGGTCCCGTCTTGGGCTTGTTGAGGATCGACTTCAGCAGGAACAGACACATGCCGGCGCCGAGGATCGGCACCAGCGGGTAGAGCGGCGTGCGGAACGGCCGATGCAGGTCGGGGCTGGAGATCCGTAGATAGATCACCGTGACGCAGACCAGGGAGAAGGCGGCCAGGGACCCCACGTTCGAGAGGTCCGCCAGGTCGTCGAGGCTTCGGAAACCGGCCGCGCTGCAGGCAATGATCCCCACGATGATGGTGTTGATCCAGGGCGTCCGGTACCGCTTGTGGACGACAGACATCGCCTTGGGCAGCAGGCCGTCGCGGGACATGGTGTAGAAGATCCGCGTCTGGCCGTAGAGCAGCACCAGCATGACGCTGGTGAGGCCCGCGATTGCGCCGATCTTCACCAGAAAGGCGAACCACGGCATGCCGATGCGGTCGACCGCCAGGGCGATCGGCGCCGGGTTGTCGAGCTGGGCGTAGGGGACGATGCCGACCAGGACCGCGGACGTGGCGATGTAGAGCACGGTGCAGATGACCAGGGCCCCGATGATGCCGATGGGCATGTCCTTGGCGGGGTTCTTCGATTCGGCGCCGGCGGTCGAGACGGCCTCGAATCCGAGGTAGGCGAAGAAGATCCGCGCCGCGCCCGTGATCACCCCGCCCACGCCGTACTTCGAATTCGAATCGCCCATGAACACCTGGCCCAGGGCGCGCATGATCTGATGGGGCATGTCCATCGGCGTGCCGGGCGGCGGCGCCGGGACCTGCGCAGGGATCAGCGGCGAGAGATTGTGCGGGTTCACGAACCGCACGCCGATGGCGATGAAGGCGATCACCACCGTCAGTTTGATCGCCACGATGATGTTGTTGACCGTCGCCGACTCGGAGACGCCGCGCACGAGGAGCGCCGTCACAGCCGCGATGATGAGGATTGCCGGAAGGTTCATCACCCCGCTCGCAACGACGTGGCCGGCCGCGTCCTTGACCAGCACCCCCGGAGCTGCGGTGAGCGCTGGCGGGATGTTGATCCCGAAGTCCTGCAAGACGCTAACGGCGTAGCCCGACCAGCCCACGGCGACCGTGGAGGCCGACAGCCCGTACTCCAGCACAAGCAGAATCCCCATCACCCAGGCGGCGATCTCGCCCATGGACGCATAGGAATAGGAGTAGGCCGAGCCGGAGACCGGCAGGGCCGACGCCAACTCGGCATAGCAGAGGGCCACGAAGGCGCAGAGCGTGCCGGTGATCACGAACGAGATGGTGATCGCCGGACCGGAGTACTGCGCCGCCGCAAGGCCGGTCAGGACGAAGATGCCGGTCCCGATGATGCAGCCGATTCCCAGCAGGATCAGATTCAGCGCGCCGAGGGACCGCTTGAGTTCGCCATGTTCCAGCTCGGACTGGATCTGCGCTACGGACTTGCGCTGAAAGATGCGCCCAAGTCCCATGGTCTGCGGTACGCTCGCCATCCGGCTTCCTTGACCCCATCGCTGGCCTTGCGGCCGGAAGGCGCGGACGCTAGCGGCTCGCTCGCCACCCCGCAATCTTCCGCACGGAAGCAAACGTCGCACCCTCCGCGACAAGGACGCTTTTGATGATCTCGCCGGTGATCGCTCCCTACCCCGCCACCCGCCTTCGCCGTCTGCGTCAGGCCGACTGGACCCGCCGGCTTGTGCGCGAGAACGTGCTGACCCCCTCGGACCTGATCTGGGCGATGGTCGTCCACGAGGGCGAAGGGCGTGTCCCTGTCGCCGCCATGCCAGGTGTCGAGCGGCTTTCCGTCGCCGAGGCGGCCAAGGCGGCGCGCGAGGCGCGGGACCTCGGAATCCCCTGTATCGCCGTCTTTCCTCACATCGATGGGGCCAGGAAGGATGCGTCCGGCGCGCACGCGGCCGACCCCAACGGCGTGATCGCCCGGGCGGTGAAGGCGATGAAGGACGCCGCGCCCGAGGTCGGGATCATGTGCGACGTCGCACTCGATCCCTTCACCGACCACGGCCACGACGGTCTCATCGTCGGCGGCCGCGTGGTCAACGATCCGACCATCGAGCGCCTCGTCGAACAGGGCCTCATGCAGGCCAAGGCCGGCTGCGACATCCTCGCGCCTTCGGACATGATGGACGGCCGCGTCGGCGTCCTCCGCAAGGCGCTGGAGAGCGAAGGCCTCCAGGACACCCTGATCATGTCCTACGCGGCCAAGTACGCCTCGGCCTTCTACGGCCCCTACCGGGAGGCCATCGGCTCGGGAAAGCTTGGGACCGGCTCCGTCGAGAACCCCGCGGACAAGGCGACCTACCAGATGGACCCCGGCAACGGGGACGAGTCCCTTCGCGAAGTGGCGCTCGACCTCGCCGAAGGCGCCGACATGGTCATGGTGAAGCCCGGCCTCCCCTATCTCGACATCGCGCGCCGTGTGGTCGAGGCATTCCGCGCGCCCACCTTCGCCTTCCAGGTCAGCGGCGAATACTCCATGCTCACCGCCGCGGCGGCCAACGGCTGGCTCGACGGCGAGCGCGCGATGATGGAGAGCCTGGTCGCCTTCAAGCGCGCCGGATGCGCAGGGGTGATCACTTATTTCGCCCCGGCGGCGGCGAGGAAGCTGGGCGCCTGACGAGCGCTAGAGGGGGAAACGCCCGATGCCGATGAGCGTCGAAACCTATCGCGAGCTGGCGCTCGACCGCCAGCCGGAGCTGGAGATGAACGGGCGCGGGGCGGCGGACTTCCGCGTCTCGCTGAACCATCCTGGCGACACGCCCTATCACCCCTGCCCCGAGGCATTCCCCGATGAAGCGGTCCCGCCGGGGGAAGTGTCGGCCCATCGCGGCTGGAGCGGCAGCCGGATCTTCCCCGGGACGCACCGCGACGTCTTCGTTCACATGCCCTCCGGCCTTGATCGCGCGGCGGGCGCCAACCTGATCGTCTTCAACGATGGCGTCGGCTATCTCTCGCGCAAGGGCGCGGTGCGCGCCGGCCAGGTGATCGACACCCTTGTCGCGCGGGGCGAGATCCCCGCGACCGTCGGGATCTTCGTCAATCCCGGCAAGCTGCGCGACGACGGCGAGCCGGATTGGGACCAGAGGCGGCGGGAATACGATCCGCTCACCTCCGACTACGGCCGTTTCCTGATCGAAGAGCTTCTTCCCTTCATCGAGGCGCAGGAAGGGCTGCGATTCACCGACGACCCGGCAGGACGGATCGTCTGCGGCATCAGCAGCGGCGGGATCGCCGCGTTCACCGCGGCGTGGCGATACTCCGAGCAGTTCGGAGGCGTGATCAGCCACTGC
>DASXGQ010000142.1:0-11014 GCA_036488995.1 Caulobacteraceae bacterium | reverse complement strand
CGACGTACTTTCTCGCGCGCCTCCAGGAACTGCCGTTCGAGACCGCCGCGTCCATCGGCAAGCAGGTCGAAGTCAGCGCGATGACCGTGGGGCGGTTCATCAGGAAGCTCGGCTACTCTGATCTTGGGGAAATCAAGGCCGAGCTGAGGGCCGGCGCGGTCGACCTTGCGTGGAGCGAGGAGGTGTCACGTGCGGCCTTCGCCTCCGCCTCCCTCAAGGCGAGGATCAAGGGCGTCACCGAGGTCCACAAGATCCCGGAGACGCCGGAATGGCCGCGCATCGTGTCCATGATCGCCTCGGCGAAGGTGGTTCGCGTCGCGAGCTTTCAGGTCGGGCGGTTCCTCGGCCTGGGCTTCGCCACCTTCCTGCAGAGCCTGCGGCCGGGGGTCTATTTCTCCGATGGCGGGGATGGTTCGTACGCGGACGTCCTGCTCGACCTCGAGCCTGACGCCTGCCTGATCCTGATCGACTTTCGCCGCTACTCCCGTCACTTCCGCCTGCTGGCCGAGGAGGCGGCCGCCCGAAACATCCGCACGATCATCCTGACCGACGTCTATTGCCACTGGGCGCGCGCGCTCACGGACAATGTGCTGATGATCGAGACGGACTTCGGCATCCGCAGTCTCAGCATGGCTCAGCTGCTCTTCGAGTTGCTCCTGGCCGCCGTGGCCGCCCAGCTGGAGGGGACGAGCGAGCGCGCCGACCAGCTCAACCAGCTTCGCGAGCGCTTCGTCGGCTTCGTCGGCTCGGAAACGCCGCGAAGGCGAAGAAACGGCGAGACATGAACTCGCTCGCAGGTATCCCGGGCGATGAGGCTCCGACTGTCTCCGACTGGTTCGGTCAGCCGCGCGGTCTCACCATCCTCTTCCTCACCGAGATGTGGATGCAGTTCTCGTTCTTCGGGATGCGGGCGATCCTCGTCTACTACATGACCAAGTCGCTGATGTTCCAGCAGGGGCGGGCGTCTCTGGTCTATGGGGGCTACGCGGCCGCCGTCTATTTCACACCGATATTCGGCGGCGTGATCAGCGACCGGCTGATCGGTCGGCGCAGTGCCGTGGTCTCCGGCGGCCTGCTCATGGCTGCGGGACACTTCATGCTGGTCTTCCCGGCCCTGTTCTTCCCCGCCCTGGGGGCGATCGCGCTCGGAAACGGCCTGTTCCTTCCGAGCCTTTCGAGCCAGATCAACGGGCTCTACGCAAAGGACGACCCGCGCCTCGCCTCGGCCTACAACATATACTACGTCGGCATTAACCTCGGGGCGTTCCTGGCCCCGTTCGTCTGCGGGACTCTCGGCGAGACGTTCGGCTGGCACTGGGGGTTCGCCGCCGCCGGTGTGGGCATGATCGTCGGCCTGGTCACCTATCTCGCCGGCGCGCGCTATCTCGCTCCGGAGACCCGCCGGGAGGTGCGGGCGCGCGAGCGGGTGTTGGACGAGGCCCACCGGCGACGCTTCCTGCTCCTGATCGGCGTCATGGCCGTCGTCATCGTCTTCCGCGGCGCCTACGAGCAGAACGGCAACACCATCGCCCTGTGGACCGACGCCGGCGTCGACCGCCACGTGGCGGGCGGCTGGTCGATCCCGCTCACCTGGTTCCAGGCCCTCAATCCATTCGTGATCTTCCTGGGCACTCCGGTGCTCGTCGCGCTCTGGACGCGGCAGGGCAAACGCGGGCGCGAGCCGTCGTCGGTGACCAAGATGGTCGTCGGCGCGGCAATCACCGCCGCCGCCTTCGCCCTGATCGCCCTGGTCTGCGCAGAACTCGCGCCTCACCAGGCCCGGGCCAGCTGGGTCTGGCTCACCGTCTTCTTCGTGATCTTCACGATCGGTGAGCTGGTCATCCTTCCGGTAGGCCTGGGGCTTTTCGGCAGGCTCGCCCCGCATGGGCTCGAGGCCACCGCCATAGCCGTCTGGTTCTTCGCGGGCTTCGCGGGAAACCTTCTTGCGGGCGGGTTGGGGACGCTGTGGTCCCACCTATCGCCGGGCGCGTTCTTCGGTGTCATCGCCGCCGTCGCCGCCCTCTCGGCCTTGCTGCTGGTCCCGTTCGTCCTTCCGACCGCACGAGTCGAGAAATCGACCGCTCGATAGTTGACTCAATCAACTAATGGCGCGAGCCTCCGGTCATGGACGCGGCGATCGAGACGGTTCGCGGGTTCAACCGCTTCTTCACCCGCTTCGTGGGCGCGCTCGATCCGCGCTTTCTGGGGACGGATCTGTCCCTCTCCGAAGCCCGCCTTCTGTTCGAGATCGCCACGCGGGACGCACCCGTGGCGAGCGACCTGCAGGCGGTCCTCGGAATGGACCGCGCCCACGTCAGCCGCGCCCTCGCCCGCTTCGAGGGACGCGGCTGGATCGTCCGGCCCCGAGCCGCCGCCGACGCCCGACGCCGGCCGATCGCGCTCACGCCCGTCGGACGCGCGGTATTCGACGAGCTCGATGAGCGCCAACGCGGCGAGGTGGTTCGCGCCCTGGAGCGCCTGGGGCCAGCCCAGCAGGACAGCCTCGCCGGCGCCCTGACCCACGCCAGGGCTTTGCTCGACGTCTCCGCGGGGCGCCGCTTCGTCCTGCGCCCATTCCAGCCGGGCGACCTCGGCCTCGTCGCCTCGCGCCAGGCGATCCTCTACCGCGAGGTCTATGGCTGGGGCGACGAGATCGAGGCGATCGAACTCGAGGTCACGGCGGCTTTCCTGCGCAACTTCAAGCCCGGTCGCGAACAGTGCTGGATCGCCGAGGTCGACGGCGTACTGGCAGGTTCGATCTTCCTCGTGGACGAAGGCGAGGGCGTCAGCCGGCTGCGCCTGCTCTATGTCGAGCCGTTCGCCCGCGGCCTTGGGATCGGCGAGGCGCTCGTTTCGGCCTGCATCGCCTTCGCGCGGGAAGTCGGCTACCGCGAAATCGTCCTGTGGACTCACGCGGTCCTGACCAGTGCGCGACGCATCTACGCCGCCCATGGCTTCGAGATCATCGAGACCTGGACCCACGACGACTTCGGCAAGCCCGAGGCGAGCGAGACCTGGCGCCTCGATCTCGCGAGCTAGGCGGTCGTCCGGCGAGGTTCGAACGGGCAGATACTTCACGAACCGGCGCCGGCGGGTATGATCCCGCGCGAAAGACTGAGAAGAGCCCGCCGATGGCCACGATCTCCTTCACGCCGCACCTGCGCCAGGTCGGGCCGACGCGCCCGACGGCGTGCTGCGGCGCGACCCTGGGCGATGCCCTGAGGGCGCTGGAGCCGGACTATCCGCTGCTGCGCGGCTACCTGCTCGACGACCAGGGGCGTCTGCGCCGGCATATCGCCGTCTTCGTCGACGGCGTGATGCGCCCGCGCGAGAGCGTGCTTGGGTTGGCCCTGGCCGAGACCAGCGATGTCTATATCTTCCAGGCTCTCTCAGGGGGCTGAGACGGGGAGGGGATCGGCATGGCCGACAGGGTGTTCGCCGCGACGCGCAAAGGGTTGTTCGAATTCCGCCGACGTGGGGCGGGCGACTGGCAGGTCGCCAGCACCGCCTTCCTCGGTTCACCCGTGAGCATGCTCCTTGTCGACCCGAGGGACCGCGCCCTCTACGCCGCCCTCGACCTCGGTCACTTCGGGGCCAAGCTCCACCGCAGCGATGACGGCGGGGCGAGCTGGACCGAGATCGCCGCACCGTCCTACGCCGGGGTCGACGCCGATGCAGCCTCGCCGCCGAGCCTCAAGCTGATCTGGGCGCTTGAGCCCGGTGGGCCGGATGAGGTGGGGGTCCTCTGGGCGGGGACCATCCCCGGCGGCCTCTTCCGCAGCAGCGACCGGGGCGAGAGCTGGTCCCTCGTCCGGTCTCTGTGGGAGGATCCGCGCCGCAAGCAATGGTTCGGCGGCGGCTTCGACGACCCGGGAATCCACTCGATCTGCGTCGATCCGCGCGACCCGCGGCGGCTCGCCATCGGCGCCTCGTGCGGCGGGGTATGGGATACGACCGACGCCGGCGAAACCTGGCGTCTGGGCGGTACGGGCATGCGCGCCGAGTATCTTCCGCCTGAAGAGTCCGACGCGCCTGAGACGCAGGACGCCCACCGCCTCGTCCGCTGCGCCGCCGACCCCGACTGCTTCTGGGTCCAGCACCACAACGGCGTCTTCCGGGCCACAAAGGGCGTGGACGACTGGCGCGAGATTCATCCGTCCACCCATCCCGCATTCGGCTTCGCCGTGGCCGTGCACCCTGCCGATCCCAGGACCGCGTGGTTCGCTCCGGCGGTGAAGGACGAATTCCGCTACCCCGCCGACGGCCGCGTCGTGGTCGCTCGCACCCGCGACGGCGGCGAGAGCTTCGACGTGCTCACCGAGGGCCTTCCCCAGGAGCACGCCTACGATCTCGTCTACCGGCACGGGCTGGACATCGATCCCTCGGGCGAGACCCTGGCGATGGGGTCGACCACCGGCGGCCTCTGGCTGAGCGAGGACGGCGGCGACTCCTGGTCCGCCGCCCGCGCCCGCCTGCCGCCGGTCTACGCAGTCCGGTTCGGCTAGTTTGCGTCTAGAACGCGCTCTTGATCACCCCGCCGTCGACGCGCAGCGCCGCGCCGGTGGTGGCGGAGGCCAGGGGGCTGGCGACGTAGGCCACCATGGAGGCGACCTCCTCGGTCGTGGCGAAGCGCTTGATCAGCGAGGTCGGCCGCACCGACTTGAAGAACTGCGCCTCGAACGCCTCGAACGACACGCCCTGAGACTTGGCCAGGCTCTCGACGAAGTCGCCCACGCCTCGCGAGCGGGTTGGGCCAGGCAGGACGCAGTTCACCGTGATCCCGGTCCCGGCCAGAGATTCGGCGAGGCCCCGCGAGACGGAAAGCTGGGCGGTCTTTGTCATGCCGTAATGGATCATCTCCGAGGGGATCTGCACGGCGCTCTCGCTGGAGATGAAGATGATGCGGCCCCAGTCGGCGGCCTTCATCGCCGGCAAATAGAGCCGCGCCAGACGCACGCCGCTCAGCACATTGGCCTCGAAGAATCGCGTCCAGTCGGCATCGGGAATGGCCTCGAACGGCTTGGGCTCGAAGATCCCGAGGTTGTTGACCAGGATTTCCACGTCCGGGAAGCGCACGGCCAGGGCTTCGGCGGGCGCCGCCTGGGTGAGGTCGCCGGCAAAGCCCTCCACATCGCCGCCGGTTTCGGCGCGCAGTTCGGCGACGGCCTTGTCCACATCCCCTTGGCGCCGGCCGTTGACCACGACGCGCGCGCCCTCGGTCGCGAGGGTGGCGGCGATCGCCCGCCCGATTCCCGCCGTGCTGCCGCTCACCAGCGCCAGCTTGCCCTTCAACTGAAGATCCATCCGTCAACTCCTCACGGCCGCGCTCTTAGCGGCAGCCGACAGATAGGGTGGCCGGCGGGCCCGCGCCTTGCCCCTCAAGCGCCAGCGATGCGCATAGCCCTCGTCCCATGACGGGCCTAAAGGCACAGGTCGCGAAAGGATCGTGGGGGTGAAATGAGCGACGACCTGGCGACAGGGCAGTACCGCGACAGCTCCAAGCTGATGGCCCGTATGAGGATTCATCTCAAGTACGGCGACCGCAACGCGCTCGACCAGCTGCCCGCGCGGCTCGGAATTCCCGCGGGCGCGTCGGTGCTGGAGGTCGGCTGCGGCCCCGGGCGCTTCTGGGAGCGGGCGGCCGCGGCCTTTCCCGCGGACCTCGACATCCTGCTTACCGACATATCGCCCGGCATGGTGGAGGAGGCGCTGACGCGGGTGAAGGGCGTTGGCCGTTGGAGCAAAGTCCGCGGGCAGGTGGCGGACGTGATGGCCTTGCCGTTCGCCGACGCCAGCTTCGACGTCGTCATGGCCATGCACATGCTCTACCACGCGCCCGACCCGGCGGCGGCGGTGGCCGAGATCGCGCGCGTGCTGCGGGCCGGCGGCATGGCGGTGGTGACCACGAACGGTCTTGGGAACTTCTCGTCTGTAATGAAGCTCAGCCATGCTGTGTTTGGCGGATCCTCGACTGATCCGGGCGCGGCGGCTTTCAGCCTGGAGGCCGGCGAGGTCATCCTGCGTCGATGCTTCGACGAGGTGGAGGTCATCCGGTCCGTCGACGTCCTGCGGGTGACCGATCCGGCTGACGTCGTGGCCTTCCTGCTGTCCTACCCGCCAGGCGACGGAGCCGACGCCGAGGCCCGTGCTCTCTTGGCGGCTAAGGTCGAAGACGCCTTCGCCGCCGGCGACGGCGTCTTCCCGATTACGCGAGACAGCGGTTGCCTCATCGGGCGGCGCCCTCTCTAGTCCTTCAGGTGGCGTCCGGCTGCGCCTCCAGGAACGCCAGCGCGGCTTCCAGAAAGGCGTCGTTGCGGTCGCCGGCGACCATGTGACCGGCGTCGGCGACGTCGGTGAACGTGCCGTTTGGGAGAATGGCGACGAAGGCCTCCGCCGCCTCGGGCGAGACCAGTTCGCTCATCCGCCCTCGGATCAGATGCACCGGCAGGCGCAGGGCCTCGTAGCGGGGCTCTGCCTGCGCATCGCCCTCACGGCGACGCGACATGCCGGTGACGAAGGCGGGGTCCCAGTGCCAGCGCCAGCGGCCGTCCGCGCCGAGGCGCAGGTTCTTGCGCAGTCCCGAGAGATCGGTCGGACGGGGACGGTGGGGAAGGTAGGCGGCGATTGCATCGGAGGCAGCCTCCAGGCTGTCGAACCCGTGCTCCAGGTTCGCCCCCATGAATCCCATGATCTTCGCCACGCCCTCTGGATCGGACCTTGGAACGATGTCCACCAGGGTGAGGGAGGAGAACGTCCCCGGCGCGACCTGCGTCTCTACGGCCAGTCCCGCCATCCCGCCCAGCGAGGCGCCGATCAGGGCGGGGCGGCTGCCCACGGCCCGGGCGACGTCCACGAGGTCCTCGGCGAACCGCGCGATGGCGTAGTCGCCGTCCGGCGCCCACTCGCTCTGGCCGTGGCCGCGCAGGTCTAGCGACACCGCGCGCCAGCCGCGTTCGGCGAGGCGCTCCGCCGTGGAAGCCCAGGCATGGCGGGTCTGGCCGCCGCCGTGGGCCAGCATGACCACGCCTCGCGGGCCTTCTCCAATCACATCGGCCGCCAGGCGCAGGCCGGAACGGGTAGGGAAGACGGCGGGCGCCGCCTCGGCGACGCGCATGGGATCCTGAAGCATGCTCCTGCCTAGCAGCCTCGGTTTCGTCCGGCGAGGCTAACGCAGGGGCGCCTTTCGCCGATCGATGGGCTCCGACGGCGCGCATCTTGTCGAAACACGCGGCTTCCGCCTCCGCCAGGGTCGGCGCCCTCGCCGATGGCGGGCCGCCGGTGGTAGAGCCCGGGCTCGCCCCTGACGCGGCCCTGGATCGGCTGCCGGCCGCGCCCCCGACCCCGCCATGAGGTTCGACGCGCCATGCCCCACGCCCATCTCTTCACCCCTCTCGAAGTGGGCGGCCTGACGCTCGCCAACCGCATCGTCATCGCGCCCATGTGCCAATACTCGGCCCAGGACGGGTGCATGAGCGACTGGCACATGATGCACCTGGGGCACCTCGCCATGTCGGGCGCGGCCCTGCTCTTCGTCGAGGCGACCGCCGTGCTGCCGGAGGGGCGTATCAGCTACGGCGACGTCGGCCTGTGGTCGGACGAGACCGAGAGCGCAATGCGCAGGGTGGTGGAGGCGGTGCGCCGCTGGGCAGTCACGCCGCTCGGCATCCAGCTCGCCCATGCCGGACGCAAGGCGTCCACCGAGATTCCCTGGAAGGGCGGAAGGCAGATCCCGCCCGACGCGCCCAACGGCTGGGCTACCGTTGCTCCGTCGATGATCCCGTTCGACCCTTCCGATCACGCCCCCATGGCGCTCGACCCGGACGGGCTGGCGCGCGTGCGCAACGCCTTCGTCGACAGTGCGCGCCGGGCCGCCCGACTGGGCTTCGTCGCGATCCAGCTCCATGCCGCACACGGCTACCTGCTGCACGAATTCCTTTCCCCGCTCTCCAATCAGCGCAACGACGCCTACGGCGGCTCCCTGGAGAACCGCATGCGGTTCCCCCTCGAGGTGTTCGACGCCGTGCGCGCCGTCGTTCCCGCGGACATTCCGGTCAGCGTAAGGGTCTCCGGGACCGACTGGGTCGAGGGCGGATGGGACATCGGCCAGACCTGCGTCTTCGCCCAGGCGCTGGAGGCGCGCGGCTGCGCGGCGATCAATGTCTCGAGCGGCGGCTTAGCGGCGCACCAGCACATTCCGGTCGGGCCGAGCTATCAGTTCCCGCTCGCCCGCGCCGTGAAGGCCGCCACCCGCATGCCCGTGGTGGCCGTGGGCCTCATCACCGAATTCGAGCAGGCCGAGGCGATCCTCGCCACCGGCGACGCCGATCTCATCGCCCTGGCCCGGGCAGCGCTCTATGATCCACGTTGGCCCTGGCACGCCGCCGCCCATTTCGAAGCCCACGTGACGGCGCCCCCGCAGTACCTCCGCTCCCAGCCCAGACGTTATAAGGACCTGTTCGCCGTGCGCGCGGACGACTGACGCCGAAATCCAGGCTCCAGGTGAGGCCTCATCGCGGGATGCGCGTCTTCCTCGATTTCGAGGCCTCGTCCCTGGCGGCGGAGAGCTACCCGATCGAAGTCGGCTGGGTGATGGAGGATGGTTCGGCCGAGGACCACCTGATCCGCCCCGCGCCCGCCTGGACGGACTGGGACCCGACGGCCGAGGCGATCCATGGCCTCAGCCGCGACGTCCTCCTGGCCCGCGGCGAGCCTCACGAGGAGGTGGCCCGTCGCATGATGCAGGTTCTGGCTGCGCATGAGGTTTTCGCCAGCGCTCCCTCGTGGGACGGCAAGTGGCTGAGCGTCCTGCTGCGCGCCGCCGGCTACCCCCGGCACGCCCTGCGTCTGAGAGACACCGAGGAGGCTGATCTGGAGACGGCCGCAGAGATCCTCGCCCCGGGGCGCGAGCCTGGCGAGGTCGCGGTCGCGGCGATTCGGATTCTTCGCGAGACCCGGGAGGGACTCGCGCGACCGCCCGCCCACCGCGCCCTGGCCGATGCGCGCCAGGAATTCGACGTGTGGCAGGAAGTTCGCCGCAGGTCGTTCGCCATTTGCGGCGCAGCCGCCTCCGATCGGGCGCAATCGGCGCACTGGCGGGACGAATCAAAATAGAAATTCAGGGTTCGGGGCGGAACGTCTGAATTGTTTCTGTCAAGGATTTTTTCATGAATATGGCAAGAATCATGGTCCTGGACCGGACGCGGATCAGGCGCCTCGGTTGAATCCCTACCTGTCAGGGCCTCTCGATCTTGCCCTGTTAGATGCCCTCTCGCAGAGAGAACATCGGCGGAAAAACAAACTGTAAGCGGACGAGTAATCTCCGTCGGGACCTTAGATGCGGCGAATTGCCGCACTAGGTCCCACATTTGGACGCAATTCAGGCCGTGGTAAATATCCCGCAAGCTTCGGCCGTGATTTAGTCGATGGTCTGCTAAGCTTTGGCCGCTGCCCTTCTTTGAAAGAAGGAGGCGTTTGATGAGGATGCAGCTCGTTTGCTGCGCGGCCCTGGCATTGGCCGGCGCCGCGGCCGCCCAGACGGACAATGAGGGCCAATCGGTAATGGTCCGACCGTCTCCTATCCACGCCGCTCCCCCGACGGACGATGACGCTCCGGCCGACGCGCCGCCCGGGTTCCAGGCGTCTGAGCCGCAGCCGCCGCCCCCGGCCGTTGACGCCGAGGCCTCGCCGCCGCCCATGGCCGAGCCCGAAGCTTCCGCGCCTGAACCTCCCTCCAACGTCCCGCAGGTCGCGATCGCCCGCAGGGTCGTCGACGCCGCCGGCGCCTTCGACGGCTACGTCCAACGCACCGCCGCCATCGATCCGAAATTCGCAGATGGCGACGCCGTCGCCCGCGCGGTGGAGGTCGCGTCGGTCTATGAGCCTCGTCAACTCGAGGAAGGCGCCATCGCCTACGCCGCCCTGATCGCGCTTCAGGACCCGATGTTCGTGTCCGTCGTCCAGGAGGTGGGCGAGAATCCCCGCGCCCGTGACGAGTTCGCGGCGAAGCTGGTGGATCATCCGGAGACTGTCCTTGGCGCGAAGGCGGCTCGCAGGGCCGCCACCCGCGTTTCCACGGCCTTAGGCCAGATGGGCCTGAAACTGATCAACGCCGGCGCGGCGGTGAAGCAGGGGGCCTATGATCTGCAGGCCCAGGCGTGGTCCCGCCGGCCGATCGCCGTGCCCGGCGAAAGGCTGGCCCGGATCAAGTCCGAATCGACTGTTTCGGTCTCCCTGAACCCCTCGGACACCAAGATCCTGATCGGCGATGTCACGGCGATGCGCGCAAGCGAGGACTCGCCGGCGCAGGAGGCTCAAGCCGTGTCGCCCGTCGTGACTCAGGGCCTGGCATTGGCGGCGCTGGCGGTCCTTGGCAGGGCTGGGGACGATCAGGGAGAGCGGATCGATTCCCTGCTCACCGAGGCCAAGAACGCCCACTGCCTGCAGCTCGCCAAGCTCAACGCCTTCGAGTGTCTGGCCGTCGCCGGCCCGCACTACGAAAACGCCTTCTGCCTGGGGACTCATGGCATGGTCGAGCCGGGCAAGTGCATCGCGAGCGCTGCTGGGATGAGCGATGCTGACCTTGCCCCGTTGGGGGACAACCGTACGGTCTTCGTGCCGGTCGCAGCCATCACCGCCGCGGACGGCCCTGAGCGGGCGAGCGTCGAGGGCGGTGGGCCCGCGGGATCTCCAGGGGTCTTGGTGCCCACGGCGGGTCAGCCTCAACCGGCGAACTACTCGCCTTACGCGGGACCGATGCAGCCCTGAGCTGCTGTCCCCGTGCAGGGGCGTGACTACGGCGAGGTCAGCAGCGCTTGAATGAGCGTTTGCGAACGCATGGGCTTGGCCGCCTCGACACGATTGTGGGCTCAGCCGCGCTCGGGCGCTGAAGCCCGCACGAAATCGACGAACGCCCGCAGCGGGGCGGGCAGATAGCGGCGCCCGGGGTAGTACAGGAACGGCCCGGAAAAGCTCTGCCACCACGGTTGCAGCACGGGCTCCAGCGCCCCGCTGTCCA
>DASXGQ010000085.1:0-29985 GCA_036488995.1 Caulobacteraceae bacterium | reverse complement strand
GCCGACGGGCTGCGGCCGAGGGGGTGAGTTTGTCCTGCGGGCGATCCACGCTGTAGTTCGCCTCCCGCATCAACTGAACGGAAATGGCGCCCACAAGGGGCGAGAGGGCGGCGACCAGCCGGCTGTCGTTGGCGCGGCGGGGCGAGACCAGGATCACCGCGTCGTAGGGCGGAAGAGCGTGCCTGGGGTCGCTCAACACCACCAGATGATCGGCCGCGATGCGCCCGTCGCTGGAAAAGGCGGAGATGACGTCCACCTGGCCATCCTCGAGCGCGTGGTACATGAAAGTCGGCTGGTAGGCCGTGGACGACCTGAACCGCAGATCGTAGGCGCGGCGCAGATCCGCCCACTCGGGGCGCGAAAGGAACTCGAGGTCCGACCCCAGCTTGAGCTGCGGCGCGCGGGCCTCGAGATCGGCGACGCTCGAGATCCCCAGTTCCCGCGCCCGTTCGGGCTTCATGGCCAGGACGTAAGCGTTCTCAAAGCCCAGCGCCCCCAGCAGCCTCACATGGTCGCGGCGGGCGAGGATGGTCGTGAGGTCCCGCAGCATGGCCTCGCGGCCGGGTTGGTCGTGACGTCCGAGCACGTTCGCCCACAGGGTGCCAGTGTAGTCCACGTAGACGTCGATCTCCGAGGCGGCCAGGGCGCGGTAGGCCGTGGCCGAGCCGAGATCTTCCTTGAGGCTCACACGCAAGCCGCTCGCCCGAAGCCTCTGGGCCATCTCGTCGGCAAGGATGTACTGCTCGGAGAAGTCCTTCGCCCCCACTCGATAGGCAGCCGTCGCGTGGAGCCCCGCCAGGGGCGAGAGGGCGGCCGCAGCGCCCAGGACGAGGCCAAGGGCTCCGGCCCACACCCGCAGGGGCGAGCGCTCCGAGAGGCCGGACTCGATGAGCCCAAGCAGCTGGTCGGTGGCCAGGGCCAGCCCGGCCGAGGCGAAGCAGCCGAACAGCACGAAGACCCAGTTCTCGGTCTGCAGGCCCAGGAAGATGTAGTTGCCCAGCGAGGTCTGCCCGACGGGCGTGGCCAAGGTGGCCGCTCCGATCGTCCAGACCGCCGCCGTGCGCGCGCCCGCCATGATGACGGGCGCCGCCAGGGGAAGCTCGACCCAGAAGAGCCGCTGGAGTCCGGTCATCCCCATGCCCTGCGCAGCTTCCACGGCGGCCGGGTCCACGCCACGGATGCCGGCGACGCCGTTCCGCAGGATCGGCAGCATCGAATACAGGGTGAGCGCCAGCACCGAAGGCAGGAAGCCGAGAGCGGGGAAGCCGACCCCAAAGAGCCGGACCGTCACCGACGAGATCGCCAGCAGGACGGGATAGAAGAGCGCCAGGAGGGCCAGGCTCGGAATCGTCTGGATCAGACTGGCGGCGAACAGGCTGGGCCAGCGCACCGCCTGGCTGCGGCTGGCGGCGACGGCGAGCGGGAGGCTGACGGCGAAGCCAAGGCCCAGGGCGCAGACGCTCAGCAGCACGTGTTGCGAGAGGTAGTCCGGGAGCAGGCGCCAGGCCGCCGCCCAACGATCATCCATCGGGGGCCGCCCCGCTCGCCAGGGCCTCGAGCCGCCGCGCCTGCTCGACCGGCGTCGCCATCATGGCCGAGACGCGGGCGTCGTCCTTCATCGCCATCACGGCGCGCGGCGTCCCATCGGCGAGGATCCGCCCCTCCCCCAGGACGACAATCCGGTCGGCGAGAAGCAGGGCTTCAGTCACGTCATGGGTCACCATCACGGTGGTGAGGCCCAGGCGCTCGTGCAGGGCGCGGTAGTCGCGGCCAAGGGCGTCCCGGGTAATCGGATCGAGCGCCCCGAACGGTTCGTCCATCAGCATCAGGCGCGGTCCCGCCGCCAGGGCGCGGGCGACGCCGACCCTCTGGCGCTGCCCTCCCGAGAGCTCGGCTGGGAGCCGGGGACCGACGTCGTCGGGCAGGGCGGTGAGTTCGAGCAGTTCGGACGTGCGCGCCGCGGTCCGCGGCCGATCCCAGCCCGCCAGGCGTGGACCCAGGGCGATGTTCTCCGCCACGGTCATGTGGGGCAGCAGTCCGACTTCCTGAAAGACGTAGCCGATGCGCCGACGAAGGGGCGCGAGCGGCCCGGCGCCCACGACGGCGCCTTCGACCCGTACGACGCCTGCGTCGGGCGTCACCAGGCCGTTGATCATCTTGAGGGTGGTCGTCTTGCCGCTGCCCGAGCCGCCGAGCAGGGCGACGAACTGCCCCTCGGCGACTGCAAAGCTGAGAGGCCCCACCACCGTGCGGCCGCCGAAGCGCTTCTCCACACGGTCGAAGTCGATCATCGGATCCTCCTCCGCGAAGCGGGGGAGGAGGACCACGACCCGTCCTCCGAAGCCCATCGGGCGAAGGAGGAAGTGGTGGAGGGGGCGGCGGCTCGGGCGTTGGTCATGGTGTCCGGCGCCGCTCGCTGCGGAGAGTGATCAAGAGCCCCGCCCCCTCCACCGCCTTCGGCGGTCCCCCTCCCCCATTCCGCTTTGCTTCATGGGGGAGGATCGGGGCCGTCGCTCAGGCGCGAAGGGCGCTGGACACCCGATCGGGTCCGAGGGCGTCGAGGGCGCCGCGGACGATGCCCTCCGCGTCCAGCCCCGCCGACGCGTACATCGCCTCGGGTTTGTCCTGGTCCTGGAAGACGTCGGGCAGGACGAGGGTGCGCACCTTCAACCCACGGTCCAGGGCGCCGTGTTCGGCCAGGGCGTGGAGAACGAAGGCGCCGAAACCTCCAATCGCCCCCTCCTCGACCGTCACGAGCGCCTCGTGCTCGCGCGCCAGTCGGAGAATGAGATCGACGTCCAGCGGCTTGGCGAACCGGGCGTCGGCGACCGTGGCGGACAGGCCTCGCGCCGCCAGCATGTCGGCCGCCTTGAGGCTCTCGGCCAGGCGCGTGCCGAAGGAGAGGATCGCCACGGCGGAGCCTTCCCGCACGATCCGGCCCTTTCCGATCTCCAAAGGTTCGGCCAGGTCGGGAATGGTCACGCCCACGCCCTCGCCCCGCGGGAAGCGGAAGGCGCTCGGCCGATCGTCGATCGCGACCGAGGTGGAAATCATGTGCGCCAGCTCCGCCTCGTCCGCGGCGGCCATGATCACGAAGCCCGGAAGCTGCCCCAGATAGCCAACATCGAAGCTGCCTGCGTGGGTGGCGCCATCGGCGCCCACCAGTCCGGCCCGGTCGATGGCGAAGCGCACCGGCAGGCCCTGGATGGCGACGTCGTGGACGACCTGGTCGTAGCCCCGCTGGAGGAAGGTCGAATAGATCGCCGCGAAGGGCTTCATGCCATCCGCCGCCAGTCCCGCGGCGAAGGTCACGGCATGCTGCTCGGCGATACCGACGTCGAAAGTCCGGTCAGGGAACCGCTTGGCGAAGATGTCCAGCCCGGTACCCGAGGGCATCGCGGCGGTGACGCCGATGATCTTGTCGTCGCGTTCCGCGTGCTTGATCAGCTCGTTGGCGAAGACCTTGGTGTAGGACGGCGCATTGGAGGCTGCCGGCTTCAGCTGCTGGCCCGTGACCACGTCGAACTTGACCACGGCGTGGAGCTTGTCGGCGGAGGCTTCAGCCGGGGGATAGCCCTTGCCCTTCTGGGTCACCACGTGGATGAGGACGGGCCCGTCGTTGATCTTCTTGACGTTTTCGAGCACCGGCACGAGGTGCTCCATGTTGTGGCCGTCGATCGGGCCGACATAGTAGAAGCCGAGTTCCTCGAAGAAGGTGCCGCCCGTGGCCATGCCGCGGGCGAACTCCTCGGCCTTGCGGGCCATGTCCTTGAGCGGACGAGGCAGGCGGCGCGCGACGCCCTTTCCGAGCTTGCGGACCGTCTGGTAGGCGCCGCCTGAGACGAGGCCAGCCAGATAGGCGCTCATGCCGCCGACAGGCGGGGCGATCGACATGTCGTTGTCGTTGAGGATGACGATCAGGCGCCGCGTGGACTCAGCCGCGTTGTTCATCGCCTCATAGGCCATGCCCGCGCTCATCGAGCCGTCGCCGATCACCGCGATCACCGCGTTGTCGTCACCCCGGCGGTCGCGTGCGACGCAGAAGCCGAGCGCCGCCGAGATCGAGGTCGCCGCGTGGGCCGCGCCGAAGGGATCGTAGGGGCTCTCCGAGCGTTTGGTGAATCCAGAGAGGCCGCCGCCCTGGCGGAGGGTCCGGATGCGCGGACGCCGGCCGGTGAGGATCTTATGCGGGTAGGCCTGATGGCCTACGTCCCAGATGAGGATGTCACGCGGCGTGTCGAAGACGTGGTGCAGGGCGACAGTCAATTCGACCACCCCCAGACCTGCGCCTAGGTGGCCGCCCGTTGTGGAAACCGCCTGCACGGTTTCGTGGCGAAGCTCGTCCGCCAACCTTTTCAGGTCGGCGACCGACAGATCGCGGATGTCCGCAGGGTCCGAGACCGTGTCGAGAAGGGGAGTCGATGAAACCATTATCCAACCTGTGAGGCGTTTCTGACGCGCGCCCTGCGATCCGTTTTCAGGCGGTGCGCCGCCGGTTTGTTCCGAAACCCAGGCCGATCACGACCTACGGTCCAGCACGAAGTCAACAGCCGCCCGAAGGAATCGCCCCCGTTCCCCGAACGGATCAAGATGGGCCTTGGTCTGGGTCACCAGATGGGCGATCCGCTCCTTGGCCGCGTCGACGCCGAGTAGCGTCACGTAGTTGGCCTTGCCTCGGACGGCGTCCTTCCCGCCTGCGGCCTTGCCTAGAGAGGCCGTATCGCCTTCGGCATCCAGCACGTCGTCAACGATCTGATACGCAAGGCCGATGTCCCGACCGAACGCCATCAGAGCCTGACGTTCGCCATCCTTGGCCCCCGCCATGGTCAGCGGCAACTCGAAAGCACAAGCAATCAATGCGCCGGTCTTCATGCGTTGCATCCGCGCCACGGCGCCCAGATCGCCGCGTACCCCAAGTAGGTCAATCATCTGACCACCGCACATCCCTTGGGCGCCTGAGGCGACGGCAAGGCGACGCACGAGTTCGGCGCGGACTGAGCCGTCTTCATGGGTGTCCGGATGGGCCATGATCTCGAAGGCGACAGTCAGCAGCGCATCGCCGGCCAGGACGGCGGTGGCCTCGTCATAGGCCTTGTGGACCGTCGGGCGACCGCGCCGCAGATCGTCGTCGTCCATGCAGGGCAGGTCGTCGTGGACGAGGCTGTAGGCGTGGACGCACTCGAGCGCGCAGGCGGCGCGCAGCACCGAACGCTCCGACAGCTCGAACATCCGGCCGGTCTCGAGGGCGAAGAAGGGCCGCAGGCGCTTGCCCGGACCGAGCGCCGCATAGCGCATCGCCTCGGTCAGACGGGATTCAGGCCCGTCCGCTCGCGGCAACAGCTCATCGAGAGCCACCGTGACGAGGTCAGCCGCCTCCGCCACGCGGCGGGAAAAATCTTCAGGTCCCACGTCAGGCGAACTCGGCCGGCTCGACGCCAACGGCTCCAGAGGGCCCCTGGATGATCTTCTCAACCTTCAGCTGCGCAGCCTTCAGCTTCGCTTCGCAATGCGCCCTGAGGCGCGCGCCCCGCTGATACACGTCGACGGCCCGCTCCAGATCGGCGTCCCCCGACTCCAGTTCCGCCACGATGCGTTCCAGCTCGAGCAAGGCCTGCTCGAAGGAGAGGGCGGCGATCTGGGCTTCTTCGTCGTCGATCATCACTTTCTTCACTTTTGGTCGCCGCGGTGGCCGCAAACTAGTGGCGAGCTTCGCGGATTCGAAGCCCAAATCGTCCGGACCGGAACCAGAAGGTTCGGGAACGCACTAAAACTGCGGTGTTTTCAAGGGGGTGCGTTCGCCTTGCGTCTCGTTTGACACTTCGAGAGCAGGACCCGCCAAGCCGCCCGATCGCTCGCCCACGGCAGGAGGCTCGAATCTACGGGCGCACCAGTAGCGGAACCCCTGGTCGAGCGTACGGCGCCAGCCGCGACGCTCGAGGGCCGATCCGATCATCAGATTGAAATATCCATGCGCGATGACGAGCACGGCCTCCCCGCGGGCGGCGCTCTCGGCAAGGCGATCGGCTGCGGCGCGCGCCCGCGCCTCGGCCTCGCTGCGCGATTCCTGGCCCTCATGGTGGTTGAACAGCCACCAGCAGGCCCGCGCGATCACGCCCCACCATCGCGGCGGGAGGCGGATCCAGTCCGGCAGCGGCGGCGGGGGCAGGGGCGCCTCGACGAAGATTATGTCGGTCTTGAAGTCTCTCCCGGGGGTGATCGCCCTCGCGCTCTCCATCGCCCTCGGGCGCGTGGAAGAGAAGACGGCGTCGGCTGCGGCCGCCATGCGCATGAGCTCCGACGGCGGAGTCTGCCCCGGTTTGAGCCCGCCCACCTCGTAGGTCGCCCACCACTCGCGATATCCCGCGGAGCTCAGGCGCGTCTTGCGCGACAGCGCAGGCTCGCCGTGGCGCACCAGGGTCACCACGCCCGCAGGTGCGGTCATCGGCCCTCCAGCGCCTTGACGTGCGCGCTTGCCGAGGCGGCCAGCCCTTCGAGATCGTAACCGCCCTCGAGGGACGAAACGATCCGTCCGCCGCAACGCCGTTCCGCGACACTGACCAGCGCGCGCGTCGCCCAGGCGAAGTCCTCCGCCTCGAGCCTCTGGTTGGCGAGGGGGTCGCGGGCGTGCGCGTCGAATCCGGCCGAGATCAGCAGCAGGTCCGGCTCGAAAGCGTCGATCCGGTCGACCAACCCCTCGAAGGCGCGCCGCCAAGCCTCGCGGGGGGCGTCGGGCGCGACGATGGCGTTGACGATGTTTCCCGCGCCGGTCTCCGACGGATCGCCCGTGCCCGGGTACAGCGGGCTCTGGTGCACCGAGGCGAACAGGACCGTCGGGTCGGCCTCGAACACGGCTTGGGTGCCGTTGCCATGGTGGACGTCGAAGTCTGCGATCGCCACTCGCGACATGCCCGCGGCGCGGGCCGCGCGGGCGGCCAAGGCGATATTGGAGAAGATGCAGAAGCCCATGGCGAAGCCAGGACCGGAATGGTGCCC
The DNA here is from genome assembly GCA_036488995.1 of Caulobacteraceae bacterium. GTDB lineage: Bacteria > Pseudomonadota > Alphaproteobacteria > Caulobacterales > Caulobacteraceae > Acaudatibacter. Next base: position 22,992 of record DASXGQ010000085.1, on the reverse strand, counting down.
CGGCGGCCGCACTGCGCAGAAGGCGCGCTGGATGTCGCCCGACGCGACCGCGCGCGCAGCGGCCACCGCCCCGCCGGCGGCTCTCAGCGCCGCGGTCATGCTGCCGGCGGACATGAAGGTGTCGGGATCGAGCTGGGCGACGCCGCTCGCGGGCGCTGCGCCTTCAATCGCCGCCACGTACGATTCGTCGTGCGCGCGAAGCAGATCCTCACGCTCGGCGAGCGGCGCCTCGCGGGGCTCGAGGTCGAGGCCCGACATGGCGGCGAGGGCTTCGGTCACCGCGGCCAACCGCGCAGGCCGCTCGGGGTGTCGGCCGGGCGGCGTGTGGCCCAGCATGTCCGGATGGGTGTAGAGGGCGACCGCCATGATCCCTGTCCATAAGCGGATTTGCCGTTCCGGCCCACTCCCGCCGTCGCCGTCTCCACAATCATGATTCCCAGCGCCATCAGACGTGCAGACGCATGCGACGTCGCGACGCTGGCGGAGCTGGGCGTGCGCACCTTCGCCGAAACCTTTGGCCACCTCTATCCCGAGGCCGACCTCGCCGCCTTCCTCGAAGAGAATCACCGGCCGGATGTCGTCGAAGCGCTGATCCGCGATCCCCGCTACGCGACCTGGCTGGCCGAGAGCGATGGCGAGGCGATCGGCTACGTGCTGGTCGGCCCATGCAGCCTGCCCCACCCCGAGGCCACCGACCGTTGCGGCGAGCTCAAGCGGATCTACCTGCGCAAGGACCGCCAGGGGGGCGGCCTCGGAAAGCAGCTGATGGAGAGAGGTCTCGCCTGGCTCGAGGCGCAAGGCCGCCGGCCCATATGGATCGGCGTGTGGTCCGAGAACCACGGCGCCCAGCGCCTCTACGCCCGCGCCGGCTTCGAGAGGGTCGGCGAATACGACTTTCGGGTCGGGACGATCCGCGACCAGGACTTCATCCTGCGCCGCGCCTGACGCCGGGGCTGGACAGGGAACGCGCCCGCCCCCAATCTCTCGTTCCAAACGTTCGTTCGAATGCCGGGGACGCCCGCGCAGCACCAGCGCCGGTCGCTCAGGCGCCCCAGGCAGAGGGCCCGCCCATGTTCCTCCGTTTCTTCACCGAGCTGAAAGCGGCCAAGGTGCCGGTCACGCTCAAGGAATATCTCATGCTCATGGAGGGCATGGATAAGAACATCATCGATCGGCGGGTCGAGGAGTTCTACTACCTATCGCGCGCGGCCCTGGTGAAGGACGAGCGCCACCTCGACCGCTTCGATGTCGTCTTCGGCCATGTCTTCAAGGGCCTCGAACTGATCAGCCTGGAGAAGGCGACCGATATTCCCGCCGAGTGGCTCAAGCGCCTCACCGAGAGCTTCCTCACCGACGAGGAGAAGGCGCAGATCGAAGCCATGGGCGGCTTCGACAAGCTGATGGAGATGCTCCAGGAGCGGATCAAGCAGGGCAAGGGCGGCGGAGACGACGAGGACGACGAAAACGAGCGCGGCCGCGGCCGCAATTTCCCCATCGGCGCCGACGGCTATCACCCCGAGGGCATCCGCATCGGCCAGGACAAGGGCCGCCATGGCCGGGCGATCAAGGTCTGGGACAAGCGCGAGTACAAGAACCTCGACGATCAGGTCGAGCTCGGCACCCGCAACATCAAGGTGGCCCTGCGCCGCCTGCGCAAGTTCGCGCGCCAGGGCGCGCCCGACGAACTGGACATGAAGGGCACGATCAAGGAGACGGCCAACAAGGGCTATCTCGACCTGGTGATGCAGCCGGAGCGGCGCAACACCATCAAGGTCCTGCTGTTCTTCGACATCGGCGGTTCGATGGACAGCCACATCAAGGTCTGCGAGGAGCTGTTCAGCGCCGCGCGCACCGAATTCAAGAACATGGAATTCTTCTACTTCCACAATTGTCTCTATGAGAGCGTGTGGAAGGACAACCGCCGGCGTCACAGCGAGAAGCATGACACCTGGGAGATCCTCAACAAATACGGCAAGGACTATAAGGTGGTCTTCGTCGGCGACGCCACGATGAGCCCCTACGAGATCACCTATCCAGGCGGGTCGGTCGAGCACTGGAACGAGGAGCCCGGCGCCGTGTGGATGGACCGGGTGACCAAGACCTGGACCAGCGTCGCCTGGCTCAATCCCACGCCCGCGCGGCACTGGAACCACACCCCTTCGATCGGGGTGATGCGCCAGATCATCGGCGAGCGGATGTTCCCGCTCACCATCCAGGGCCTCGAGCAGGCCATGCGCGAGTTGGTCCGCTAGGACGCCCCCCCCGGGGCGCCCTTCCTGCCGCCAATGTCGACGAGACCCTTACAGGACCCGGCGCCCGATCTACCTCCGGAGACCGAGCGCGACGCCGCGACCAAGGCCGCCGTACTGGCAGCCGCCGAGCGACTGTTCGCCGTGCGCGGACTGCGCTGCGTCTCGGTGCGGGACATCACCGCCGAAGCGGGCGTCAACCTCGCCAGCGTGAACTATCACTTCGGGTCGAAGGACGCCCTGGTCTTCGAGATCTTCCGCCGCCGCACGGCCGAGCTCAGCCGTGACCGCACGCGCATGCTGCACGAGGCGACCGCCCGACATGACGGCAAGCCGCCCGTCCGGGAGATCCTCGCCGCGCTGATGGAGCCTCCGCTGCGCTGGTCCAATCCGGCCAACGTGCGGCGCATCTCCATGCAGTTCATCATCCGCGCGCGGAGCGAAGGCAGCGAGGCGGTGCGCGAGGTGATCCGCACCGACGTCTCCCATCTTCGCCCCTTTGCCGAGGCGCTGATGACCGCCCTGCCCAGTCTGCCGCCCGAAGAGGTCTACTGGCGGCTGCACTTCACCCTGGGCATGATCCACAACAACCGTTTCGCCGAGTTCGACCGCCTGCATGCCCTCTCCGACGGGCTCACGCGCGACAGCGACGTGGACGCCCTGCTCAAGCGCATGCTCGACTTCGCGGAAGCAGGCTTCCTTAGATAGGCCGCCAGCGGACCCTGGTCGTCAGGGGAGCTTGTCGAAGAAGAGATAGAGCGCGGCGATCCGGCCTTCCCGAGCGACGATGAAGTCGGTCCCAGCATAGGCTGGCTTTTCCCCCGGAACGCCCGACACCCACACGACCCGGCCCGCGTCGTCACGGACCTCGGGCTCTGCGATGGGCTGGTATTGGAAGTTCGGATGGGTGGCCCTGATCGCGCCGGCGACAAGATCGATCTCGTCACGCCCCCGGTACGCGCCGCCCGGCTCGTGGAATACGCCGTCCTCGTGGAAGATCTCGTCGATCGTGGCGCGCCGACGGGCCGGATCGTTCTCTCCGAACACCCCGTGAAGATTGCGGAGCAACAGCGTTGGAATGTCGTAAGGCATGGCTCTGCTCCAATCGGCGTCGATCCCTGCGAGAGACCGACGCCAGGGGATGATTTTCAGGCGACCGCGGCCGGGCTTGAGCTCAGTTCCGCGCCTTTGCGCCGGCTATCGAGGCTGAAGGCTCCGGCCCCGAAGGCCACGATCTGCAGAAGGCCGCCCGACATCATCACGTTCTTGAGGAAGTTGATCATCTGGTTCTGGTCGGCGAAGTGGGTGTGGAACGTAAGCGCCGTCGCCAGCGCAAAGATCGCCATGACTGCGGCGACGATCCGCGCGCGGTAGCCGAGCACCAGCAGCAAGCCTCCGCCAAGCTCGACCGTCACGGCGACGGCGTAGGCGGCCGGCGGAAACGGCAGGCCGGCGGAACTGATGTACGCGGTGGTGGCGCCGTACGCGGCGAGCTTGCCCAGGCCGCTCATGGCGAAGGGAATGCCGATCATCAGCCGGCCAACGAAGGGAAGATACCGGGTCGCGCTCATTTTATGGCTCCTTGGAAACGTTCTCCGCTCCAACTCGCGGTCAAGATGATCATGTTGCAGCGACCGTGACTTTGGAATAGCAATGATTGAAATCGATCATTGCAGAATTGTGGATGCCGAAGCTGCCGGACTTCGAAGGCCTCGCCATGTTCGCCAAGGTGGCCGAGGAAGGCTCGTTCGCGGCGGCGGCGAGCGCCATGGGAGTGTCGGTCGCCACCGTCTCTCGCGCTGTGACACGTCTCGAAGACCGGCTCGGGGGGCGGCTGTTCAATCGCACGTCACGACGGCTCGCCCTGACCGACTACGGCCACACGCTGGCCGAACGCGCGTCCCGAATCTACGCGGAGGCTGAGGAGGCCGAGGATCTCGCGCGCGAGGCTTCGAGCCGCCCTAGAGGCCTGGTGAAACTCGCCGCGCCTCTCTCCTTCGGGGGGCGCTGGGTCGCGCCTCTGCTGCCGGAGTTCTTGCGCCGGTATCCCGAAATCGCCGTCGATCTCCATCTGACCGACGCGCATACCGATCTCATCGGTGAGGGCTTCGACGCCGCGCTGCGCATCGCGGTGATGGAAGACTCATCGCTGGTCGCGCGTCCGATCGCGCCCGTCCGCCGGTTCGTCGTCGCCTCCCCCGCCTATCTGGCGCAGCATGGCCGTCCGCAGCATCCGCGCGATCTGGGCGCTCATCGGTGCCTGAGCTACGCCAACCGCGCGAAACGCGACGTGTGGCGCTTCACCCATCGGGCGAGCGGCGAGGAATGTCTGGTCACGCCGACCGGTCCCCTGAGGGGGACGAGCGTCGAGTCGTTGTTGCCGACGCTGCTCGAAGGGCTGGCCATCACGGAGCTGCCGGAATTCGTCGCGACCCAATACTTCCGGGAAGGCCAGCTCGAACCCATCCTGACCGACTGGCGGTTGCCGGAGGGCGGCCTGTACTTCGTCACGCCGACGGCCCGCGCCCGCCCTGCGAAGGTCTCGGCCCTGGCCGACTTCCTGATCGCCGGGCTGACGGACGCACCGTGGAGCGCGCAAGCCGTGATGGGCTGGACGGCCTAGGGAGCGGCCGGCTCACGAGCGCGCTTCTCCGCGACCTGGGAGCCATGGATCACCTCGGGCGAGGCCGGGATCTGGCCGGCGCCGGAGGGAAGAACGCCTGACGGGTCGCGGATGAAGGCCAGGGTGTCGTCCCACACCAGCTTCGCGCGCAGGTCCCGCAGAAGCAGGTGCCAGCCGTCGGGATAGTAGGCAGTGCGCACGTCGGCCGGCAGGCGCTTCACCGCAGCGTCCGTCGCCGGCTTGGGGATGATCTCGTCGTGGGCGCCGTACATCCACAGCGTCGGGACGCCGCCAAGTCGAGGCGTGTCGTCCTGCGCCCGCTGCATGGTGTCGACCAGGCCGAAGAGGGTGTCGGAGCGCGCGCCCCAGATCATCAGGGGATCGCGGCCCATGGCGTAGAGCTCTTCGTGGTTGTCGCTGGCCCAGATTTTCTCCGTCACCCACGACGGCGGCGTGAACACCTTGCCCGGCGCCAGGCGCGCCGCGAGCCAGAGGGCGGCGCGATAGGTGAAGGGCTGTTCCTTCCAACCCCAGACCGCGGGCGCGAGAAGGATCAGCCGGTCCGCGGCGGGCGGACGGGAGGAGGAGAAGGCCTCGATGGCCACCGCCCCGCCCAGGCTCTCGGCGGCTACGGCGATGAGGGCGTGGGGCCAGCGGGCGCGCGCCAGGGCGACGATGGTGCGCAGATCCTCCGTCAGCAAGGAGTCCGGCGCCCAGATGCCGCGATCCGGCGAGCGGCCGAACCCTCGCTGGTCGTAGGCGAGGGTCGTGACCCCCTGCTCCGCCCACCAGGGCCCCGCCATGTGGAAGGCGTTGGCGTAGTCGTTCATCCCGTGGACGCCGATGATCACGGCCCAAGGCTCGGCCCCGCCCGCAGCATCCCAGCGCGTTAGGCCAAGTCGGGTCCCGTCGAAGCTGACGAAGGCGTTTGGCTCGAGATGGGGACCGACGAAGCCCGCGCCCGGCCGACCGGCCTTCTGCAAGGTGGGGGCGCAGCTGGCGATCAGGGCGGCCAACATCATGAGGGCGAACAGGCGCAGGCGCTGGGGCGTCACGGGCTAAGAATCTCCGCAACCCTTTGGCGCAAGTACGGCGTCACCTCAGCTTCGAACCAGGGATTGCGCCGCAGCCAGCCCGAGTTGCGCCACGAAGGATGCGGCAGACAGATCGCGCCCGGCAGGAAGCGCCGCCAGTCGCGGACCGCCGCGTCCATCGAGCCGGGATGGTCCGCGCCGAGCGTCCATTTCTGCGCTGGGAGCCCCATCAGCAGGGTCAGCTCCACCTGCGGGAGGTTTGCGAGCAGGCGGGCTCGCCAGAGCTGCGCACACCGCGCCGGCGGAGGCAGGTCGCCGCCTCCCTTGACCGTGCCGGGATAGCAGAAGGCCATGGCCGCCACGCCGATCGCCGGATGGCCATAGAAGGTCTCGCGATCCACGCCCAGCCAGTCGCGCAGCCGGTCTCCAGAGGGATCGTCGAAAGGCAGGCCGCTCTCGTGCACGCGCCGTCCTGGCGCCTGGCCGCAGAGCAGGATCCGAGCCTGCGGGCGGACGAACACCACCGGGCGGGGCTCGTGCGGCAGCTCTTCCGCGCAGGCCCGGCACGCGCGGATCTCCGCCAGCAGGGCGTCCAGGCCGCCTGCCTCGGCGGGTCCATCGATCCGGTCATCTCTCGCGCGCGCCATACTCGGGCTAGATGGACGCTCCGGACGCGGAAGGGGAGAGACGAGCGCCCGCAATCGCGCTCACCCCGCCAGGCGGACAACCGCGCCGATCAGCACCACGCCGGCGGCAGCCGCCACCGTCGTCGTCGCCCGCGGATGGCGGTGATGGCTCTCGGGCAGCAGCTCGCTCGCGCCGATGTAGAGAAAAAAGCCGGCGAAGAGGGCAAGGACGCTCCCGAGCGCTCCCGTGGGCAGTCTGAACAGTGTGCTGGCGCCGATCCCGAGCAGTGGGGCGAGCGCGTCGGCCGCCAGCCAGCGGCGCGCAACAACCGGACTGCGCGAGCCGGCGAGGCTCAGGTTCACCGTATTGATGCCGTCGGCGAAGTCGTGCGCCAGCACCGCCGCCGTCAGGACCGCCCCGACGGCGGCCGAGGCCTGAAAGCCCAGGCCGATGCCCAGGCCGTCGAGGAAGCTGTGCGCCGTCAGGCTGGCGGCGCCGAAATGGCCGCGATGGCCCGTGCTTCCCCCCGACACCGCAAGCAGGGTGCGATCGACGACGAGATAGAGGATGAAGCCGGCAGCGATGAAGCTGGCGATCTCCCGCGCCCGGCCAGGACCTGCCAACTGCATGCACTCCGGCAACAGATCCAGCAAGGCGACGCCGACGACGGCGCCGGCGCTGAATCCGAGGATCAGATGCGTGCGATCCGCCAGCCGCAGCGCGAGCGATCCCCCCGCAAATGTGGCGAGGCCCGTGGCCACGCCGAGGCTGGCCAGCAGCAGGCCCGAAGCCATCATCCGATCTTCCCGCCCCAGAATGCACAGAGGGCGCCGCCCTGCGCCCTCAGCCGCCGCGTTTCAAGGTTTCCCGGGCGATAACCACCTGCTGGATCTGGCTGGTGCCCTCGTAGATGCGGAAAATGCGCACGTCGCGATAGAGGCGCTCAATCCCGTAGTCGGCCACGTAGCCCGCGCCGCCGAAGATCTGCACCGCGCGGTCCGCCACACGGCCCACCATTTCCGAGGCGAAGTACTTGGCGGCCGAGGCCTCGAGGGTCACCGGCGCGCCGGCGTCCCGCTTTCGCGCCGTCTCCAGGGTCAGGGCGCGGGCGGCCAGGGCCTCGGTTTTGCTGTCGGCGATCATCCCCTGGATCAGCTGGAAGCTGGCGATGGGCTGGCCAAACTGCTTGCGCTCGGCCGCATAGGCCACGCAGTCCGCCAGCAGGCGCTCGGCGACGCCAACGCACACCGCCGAGATGTGCAGGCGGCCGCGGTCAAGCACCTGCATGGCGACCTTGAATCCCTCGCCCTCGGCGCCCAGGCGGTTCTCCGCCGGCACGCGTACGTTGTCGAAGACGACATCGCAGATGTGCGCGCCCTGCTGGCCCATCTTCTTTTCGGGCTTGCCGACCGAGAGGCCCGGCAGGTCGCGCGGAACGAGGAAGGCGCTGACGCCGGCCGCGCCCTTCTTCTCGGGATCGGTGCGCGCCATCACGGTGAAGAGGCCGGCGCGGTTGGCGTTGGTGATGAACCGCTTGCCGCCATTGAGGACATAGACGTCGCCCTCGCGCGCCGCCCGGGTCTGCACGGCGGCGCTGTCGGAGCCGGCCTCCGGCTCGGTGAGGGCGAAGGACGTGACGATCTCGCCGGTGGCGATCTTGGGCAGCCACCGGCGCTTTTGTTCCTCGGTCCCGAACATGGCGAGGCCCTGGCTGCCGATGCCGACATTGGTGCCGAAGGCGGAGCGGAAGGCCGGGCTCACCCTGCCCAGCTCGATCGCCACCAGGCACTCGTCTTCCATCGAAAGGTCCAGCCCGCCATATTCCTCGGGGATGGAGAGGCCGTAGAGGCCAAGCGACTTCATCTCCTCCAGGACGTCGTCCGGGATCGCGTCCTGCTCGGCCACCTGCGCCTCGATCGGGCGCAGCCGCTCGGCCGCGAACCGGCGCACCATTTCGATCAGCTGGTCGCGCGTCTCGGCGTCATAGGCCACGGCTCGTCACTCCTTCTTCGCGGGGCGCGCTTGCATGATCCCCCAGCGGGCCGCAATAGGCCAGCGCCCGCCGGCGACTGCCGGTGCGCGGCGTAGTTTCGAAGCGAGGAGTGAGGATGGACGGCGGAGACGCACAGGGTCCCTGGCGGGGCGTGATCGCCGACGGCGAGTGGGCCGGCTGGAGCCAGTGGGGCAACGATCCGTTCGAGATGCACGCCGGCCCCTTCTTCCGTCGCAAGAACGAGGACGGCTCGATCGTCTGCGCCTTCAAGGCCGAGAAGAAGCACATGAACGGGAGCGGCTTCATGCACGGCGGCTGCCTGATGACCTTCGCCGACTTCGCCCTCTTCGCTATCGGCTCGGACGCCCTGGAAGGGACGGGCTCGGTCACCGCCTCGCTCAACGGCGAGTTCCTCGACGGATGCGAAGAGGGCGACCTCGTCGAATGCACCGGCGAGGTCACCCGGGCCGGCAGGTCGCTCGTCTTCATCCGCGGGCTGATCACGACCGCGGGCCGGCCTCTGCTGTCCTTCTCCGGGATCGTGAAAAAGGTCCGCAGTCGCAAGGAAAGCGCGAGCGACCGGCCTCAATGATCAAACGCGGCTCGAGCCGAGGGGCTGTGTTCCTGAGCTGCCTGTGCCTGCCGCTCGTCGTCGCCGCGGCCTCGGCCAAGACTCCAAAGGAAAAGTCGCCGCACGCCGCCGTCACTCCGGCGACGAGGCACATCTGCTGGATAAGCCGGGTCGATAAGGCGGGAACGGGGGTCGATGTTTCCTTCTCCGCCACCCGTTCTGTCAGCGTTGTTCATGCGGGCGCGGAAGACACCTACTTGGTTCGAGCCACAGGACTGCCCCCCGGCCTGGGGGAGTCGGACTCCCTTTCGGCGCTGCACCTCGAGGTCGGCGACCGGTTCGCCTCTCATAACGGCCCCGAGGATGCCTGCTCGATGGAGGTCGTCGTCCAAAACGGGCAGATCGGCGTGGCCGCCCACGCCGCCGTTCACCTGCCAGGACTGCCGGCGAGCGAAGCCTCGGATTTCATTCCGGCGAACTGAATCATCACGTCCCCGCAGCCGCCGACTCCCGCTCGCGCATCGCCGCCTGCCAACGCAGGAGGTTGGGCGTTTCATCGCCGATGCGGAACTTCACCATGCGGGCGAACTCGAAGCCGATGAAGAGCACGCCGTCGGCCACGGTGACGCGGTCGCCGGCGAGCCACTCGGCCGCGCCCAGCCGGCGCTCGAAGAGGCCGAGCGAGCGGGTGGCCTGGGCCTTGTTGGCTTCGCAGAGTTCCGGAACCTGGGTCTCGAGTGCGGCGAGGGCCGGATGGCCGTGGCGCACCGCGACCATCAGCGGATAGGCGGTGAGGAGTTCGGCGCGCCGCAGCCACATCTCCACCTGGGCCGTCTCGAGCGGATCGCGCCCGAAAAGGTTGGGCTCGGGATAGATGGCCTCGAGATAGCGGCAGATGGCGATCGACTCGGTGATGACGTCGCCGGTGTCCAGCACCAGCGCCGGGACGTTGGGCACGCCCACCTCCTCCAGATAGGCCCTGCTCTTCTGGCGGCCCTCGAAGAGGTCGAAGGCGTCGACCTCGATATCCGTGATGCCCTTCTCGGCCATGAACCAGCGGACGCGGCGCGGGTTGGGCGCCAGGCGGCTGTCATAGAGCTTCATGGCCGGTCGTCTCCTTTTTTAGCGCCCGTAGAGGGCTGCCGGCAGTGCGCCCACGATCGCTGCGGTCATGCAAGTCGCCAGGAATCCGGCGCCCATCGCCTTCCACACCATGGCGATCACCTCGCTCCTGCGCTCGGGGACGAGCACGGCGTAACCGGCCGCGTTGATGCCGGCCGAGGCGATATTGGCGAAGCCGCACAGGGCGTAGGTCATGATCACCCGCGTCCGATCCGAGATGACCGCCGGCCCCAGCCTGGAGAGATCGAAGAAGGCGGTGAATTCGGTGAGCACCAGCTTGGCGCCCAGCAGGCTCCCGGCGGAAGGCGCCTCGCGCCAGGGCACGCCGATGATCCAGGCCAGCGGCGCAAAGATGAGCCCCAGGATCCGCTCGACGCTGAGATTTGCGCCGGCCACCGGCGGGACCATCCCCAACAGGCCATCCGCCATGGCGATCAGGGCGACGAAGACGATGAGGGTCGCGCCGACATTGAGGACGATCTGCAGGCCATCGCCCGTGCCGCGCATCAGGGCGTCGACGGAGCTCTCGTAGACCTTGACCTTGGTGACGTCGAAGGCGCCGGGCGCCTCCGCAGCCGGATCGCGCGGAACCAGGACGCGAGCGAGGAGGACGCCCGCTGGCGCCGAGATGATCGAGGCGGTGAGGACGTGCGCGGCGGCGTTGGGCAGCACGCCGGCGAGGATGGTGGCGTAGGCCACCATGGTCGAGCCGGAGACGCAGCTCATGCCGACGGTGAGCAGCAGGAAGAGTTCGGAGCGCGAAAGTGAGGGCAGATAGCTGCGGATGAAGATCGGCCCCTCGACCTGGCCCATGAAGACAGTGGCGGCCGTGGCGAGGGCCGGGGCTCCGCGCAGGCCCATCGTCTTTTGGAACACGAAGCCGAAGGCCTGGGTCAGCCAGCGCAGGATCCGCCAGTGCCAGAGCAGGGCCGAGAGGGCGCAGATCACCAGGATCACCGGCAGGACGCGAAATCCGAGCAGGAAGAGCTGTGAGGGATCGCTCACCGGATAGGGCTGGCCGCCGGCGCCGGCGAGGAAGCCGAAGACGAACTTCACGCCGGCCTGGGTGCTGGACGACAAGCCGTTCACGGCCGCGCCGGCGCCGGACAGAACCGCCCGCGTCGCCGGGGCGCCGAAGAGGAGCAGCACGAGACCGGCCTGGGCGAGCACTGCGCCGAGCGCAAGCCGCCAGGGGAAAGCGCTCCTGCGCTCCGATACAGCCCAGCACAGGGCCAGGATCACCCCGACGCCGAGGAGGCTTCGCGCGTTGTCCAGGCCCATGATTCCCCCGCCGAAACCGGCGCTCGCGCCCTGGTGACTCACCGGGGGCCTCGCGGCAATTCCCACGTCTTTCTGTGTTCCGGCGCAAGGCGAAACGCCTTCGGGAGGTCGGGGCGCGGCGCGTGGTCACGCCAATGGCGACGCTTCGGTACGCTATTGTAGGCCATGCGCCCGACGTCCCGTCTCGCCGCCGTCCTGCTCGCCCTCGCCGCCGGTCTCGCCGTCAGGCCGGCAGCCGCGAGCGAGCCCCCAGGCTCGTTCCTCTACCGGGGAGCTACGGTCATCGACGTCCGGACGGGCAAGGAGCTCCACGGATATGCCATCCTGACGAGCGGGGAGAGGATCGTCCGCGTGGCGCCCGAAGCCGCGATCGCCGCTCCCACCGACGCCCGCGTTGTCGACATGAGCGGGACCTGGGCCATCCCCGGCCTGATCAATACCCACGAGCACCTCGCGACGCCGCCGAACCGGCCCTTCGCCGAAGCGATGATGAAGCGGGACCTCTATGGCGGCATCACCGCGGTGCGGGACATGGCCGACGATCTTCGCCAGCTCGCCGATCTCACCCGCGCCTCGCTCGTGGGCGAGATCCCTGGCCCGGACATCGCCTATGCGGCCTTGATGGCCGGTCCCTCCTTTTTCGAGGATCCGCGGACGCGCGAGGTCACCGCCGGCCTGGTTGCGGGACAGGTTACCTGGATGCGGGCAGTCGACGAAGCGACAGACCTCCCGCGCGCAATTGCCGAGGCCCACGGCTCGGGCGCCGCCGCAATCAAGATCTACGCCAACCTGCCCGGTCCCCTCGTGAGCGCGATCACTACCGAAGCGCACCGACAGGGGATGCGGGTCTGGGCGCACGCCGCGGTCTTTCCCGCCTCGCCCCGCCAGGTGATCGATGCGGGCGTCGACGCCGTCTCGCACGTCTGCATGCTGGCTTATCAGGCTTCGCCGCAGATGCCGGACCGCTATTCACCGCGCCCGCCCGTGGACGAAGCCAGGTTCACAGGCGCGACCCCGCCCTCAGTGGGCGCGCTTTACCAGGACATGCGCGCGCGGGGGACGGTGCTCGACGCAACCCTCTGGGTCTATGACGAGATGGCGCGCGAGCACGCCGCCCATTCCGGCGGCGCGGCGCCCTACTGCAGCGCGGCGCTAGCGGAGCGGCTGACGGCGGAGGCCTGGCGGGCGGGCGTCATCATCTCGGCGGGCACGGACGGCTTCGCGGACGTGCTCGATCCGTGGCCCGCCCTCCAGCATGAACTGGAGTTGCTCCACGATGGGGCTGGTCTCTCCCTGTTCGCCACCCTGGAGGCCGCCACCCTCAATGGCGCCAAGGCGATGGGCGACGAGCAGGACCTCGGCGCCCTGGAGGCGGGCAAGCTCGCTGACATCGCCTTCCTGACACGTGATCCGCTCGCGAGCGTCGAGGCGTACAAGTCCGTGACGCTCACTGTGAAGCGTGGGACTCGCTTTCCACGCAGCGACTATCGACCCGCGCCTCTCCCGCCTCGGGTCTTCTGACCGCCGCGGCCAAAGCGCCCATTGTCCAGCTCCGGCCTTGCGGGACGAGCTGGCCGAACGCGATGCTCCGGCTCAGTTCGGAGGCGCGTTAGTGTTTAAGATTCAAAGAGAATTTCAGTCGAGGCAGCTGCGAGCGATTCTGCTTGGAGCCGCCTTCCTCGGCCTCGGGGCCGCCCAGGACGCACAGGCGAGGAGCGTTCGCGGCGATCTGCTGGAGGGTGGCTGCTGGGTCTCCGAGGAGACGGGTCGTCCCCTGCCCCAATCCGCGCTGGAACGGGGGGAAGTTCTCTTTGACCCGGCCAATCCGAACCGGATCCTCCTGCGTGGCGAAAGCAGCCACTCGACCGCCATCGCGGCTGACCGCGAGCCCTGCGCGCAGTCGCGCGAGCCGAGCCGGGAAGAAGGGCTGGACCCGGCCGTACTGGCTGAGATCAACGCCGCCCGCGCCGATCCCAGGGCCTACGCGCTGCGGCTTCGGACTTACCTCGCTTCGTTCCGCGGACGCGTGGCGCAGGAGTCCGGACGCCCTCAGGTGATGACTGTCGAAGGTCCCGCCGCCGTCGAGGAGGCGATCGCCGATCTCGAGCGCCGCGCACCCGCTCCGCCCCTGTCCGCAAACAGCGCCCTCGCCCGGGTCGCCCGCAGTCTGCTGGAAGACCAGGAAGAGTCGGGCCGGATCGGCCACACCGGCTCCGATGGCGCGACGCTTTCCGACCGGATGCGGCGCGCGGGCGTGTTCGCCATGTCGGAGGAGGAGGACATCGCCTACGGCGGGTCCACGCCCGCCGAGGTGGTCCGCCAGCTGATCGTCGACGACGGCGTGCGCGACCGCGGCCATCGCCAGTCCCTCTTCGACCCGCACATGAGCCACGCTGCCGTCGCCTGCGGCTCGCACGCCCGGTGGGGCTCGATGTGCGTGGTGGACCTGGCTGGCGGCATGATGCCGGCCGCCGGCTCTGAACGGGGGCGCTGAGCGCCCCCTAAGGCCCGATCCTCCACCATGGATCCCGGCCTCGAGCCGGGGGAAATGGGGGAGGATCCAATGGTCCCTTCAGAGACCGGTCGGGAACAGATCGACCTTCCCGATCTGCGTGCCTTTTGACCGCAGGATCGCGTAGGCCATGTTGAGGTGGAAATAGACGTTGGTTGTGGCGAAGACGGTCAGCCAGCGCGCTGCCGGCAGGGTCGGGCTCATTCCCGTTCCGAGCGTAACGGTCAACGGCTCGTCCTCGCGCCCTTCGAAGGCGTCCGCAGCCAGGGCCGTCAGCCAGGCCTTGCTGTTGGCGATCTCCTCCTGGAACTGCTCAACCGACAGGTCGGCGCCGATTTCCCCGGGCAACGGCAGGCCGGCCGCCCGCGCAGGCCATTGCCGCGTGAAGTTGCACACCACCATCAGCTGGAAGCGAAGGGGCTGCATGTCCTCAATCAGCCGCCAGTCGAGCATCTCTCCCTCGGTGACGCCGAGCCCCGCGGCATGCTCCGCCCCCTTGCCCAGGATGTGCGCGGCGGTGTCGAGCACGCGGACGTAGAGGTCGATGAAGGTGCGGAGGCTGGTGGTCATCTTTGAGTCCTGGAATGCGAGGGCGCCGATCATAGGGCCTGGTCACAGCCCTCCTGAAGTGCGCCCTGTGGCGCGATTCGCCTCCAGCGAGGCGCCAGATCCGCGCTGAGGCTCCGCGCGGGGTTTTGCCGCGCCCGGCGCCTTGTCCTTGACGCCAGGCTTGCCTAGCGATCGAGATCGCACGAACCGGCGGAGACAGGATGAATTCGAGCAGCGGCGGCGACGCCCGATCCACCCGAGGCGTCTTCCTCTATTTCACGCCGCTGATCCTGATAATGTACCTGGTCGGGCCGACACAGTACCTCGTCGACATCCCCACGACCTACATGCTGAAGGACCACCTGCACGCAAGCGCGACGCAGGTCTCAGTCTTCAGGCTGGTCACCGCGTTGCCGGTCTATGTCGCCGTGCTGTTCGGGCTCACGCGCGACCTGTGGAGCCCGACCGGGCGGCGCGACCGCGGCTACTTCCTCATCTTCGGGCCCGCGACCGCCGCTGTCTTCATCTGGCTCGCCTTTTCGAAGCTGAGCTTCACCGGGCTCTTTGTCGGGATATTCCTGGCGATGTTCACCTCGCGCTTCACCATGGCCGCCTACCAGGGCCTGCAGGCGCTGGTGGCGCAGGAAAAGCTGATGTCGGGCCGGCTTGCGGTCCTCTGGCAGCTGGTCGCCACGATCCCGATCGTCGCGGGCGCATGGGCCGGGGGCGTGGTCGCCAAGGAGCTGCAACCCCAGCAGACGTTCCTCATGCTGGGAGTCCTCACCGCCCTGATCGGCTTGCTTGGTCTCTGGAAACCCAGGAGCGTGTTCGAGCACGCCTACGACCGGCCCGAGGCGAAGGGCGCCGATCTGATCGGGGATCTGAAGCGGCTTGCCCGGCACAAGGCGGTCTATCCGGCGGTGCTGATCCTTTTCCTCTTCCAGTTCTCGCCGGGGTCCAACACGCCCCTGCAATACTACCTGACCAACCGCCTGCACGCCTCCGATGCGGTCTATGGCGAGTTCCAGGCGATCTTCGCAGCCTCGTTCGTACCGATGTTCTTCCTCTACGGCTGGCTCTGCAGGCGCGTCGCGCTCAAGAGCCTGCTGTTCTGGGGCACCATCCTGACGATCCCGCAGATGATCCCGCTGGCCTTTATCCATACGCCCGCTGAGGCCCTGTGGATCGCCGTGCCGATCGGCATGATGGGCGGCATCGCCTACCCGGCCTATCTCGACCTTGCGATGCGCTCGTGTCCGCCGGGCCTGCAGGGGGCGCTGATGATGCTGGCGGACGGGATGTTCTATCTCTCATACCGCGCGGGCGACCTGCTCGGCTCGGCCATCTACAGCTCCAGCCCGCGCTACGGCTTCGTCTACTGCGTGATTGCCATAACCGTGGTCTACGCCTCGATCCTGCCGGTGCTTCTGCTGATCCCCAAGGGGCTGGCGGACACGCGGGACGGCGAGGCCAATCCGAGCGTCGAGGCGGTGGTTGCGGCGGAGATCGCGGAGGCGGTGGCCTAGAGTCCTCGACGGGCATGACACGCAGGCGCCAAGCTGGCGCCATGAGCAATTCGCCAGTCTCTCGTGGTTGAATTCTACGAATTCTTCGCCGGCGGCGGCATGGCGCGCGCGGGCCTTGGCGCCGGGTGGACCTGCCGGTTCGCCAACGATTTCGATGCGAAGAAGGCCACCGTCTACGACTCTTCCTGGTCGGCGTGGCGCCGGACGTGGCGATCCCGACGGGCCTCGCCGCCAGGGCGCCGTGCGCGCCGTTCCACCCTGCCGTCTTGCGCCGGGCGGTCGAAACGTTGCCCGGCGCCGTCGCAGACCGGCTGACCTGGTGGGCGCTCCCACCCCCGGCGTGTCGCAACAGCGCCTTTGCGGACCTCATCGAGGAGGAACCCTCCGGCACGGCCTGGCACACGCGAGCCCAAACCGAGCGCCTTCTCTCGCTCATGTCTTCGCTTCATCGCGGCAAGGTTCAGGAAGCGACCGCGGCGGGCGAGCGCCGCGTCGGCGCCGTGTACCGGCGCGCGCGGCCGGATGTGGACGGGCGCAAGGTCCAGCGGGCCGAGGTGCGATTCGACGACGTGTCGGGGTGCCTGCGCACGCCGGCCGGCGGCTCGAGCCGCCAGCAGATCCTGGTGGTCGAGGGCGGCGAAGTGCGATCGCGCCTGTTGTGGCCGCGAGAAGCTGCGCGCCTGATGGGCCTGCCTGACGACTATCGTCTGCCCAAGGGCGCCACGGAGGCGTATCACCTCGCCGGCGACGGCGTGGCCGTAGACGTCGTCCGCCATCTGGCGAGACACCTGTTCGAGCCCTGCTCGGCCTCGTCCCGGCAGTGCGCTCGGCGGCCTGAGCACGTCCACGCCGGCGGCTTTCGCACGACTGTCTCGAAGGTGGTGCAAGTTCGCGCGACAGGAGGAGCCATGACGCTGATCGTTGCAGGAGCCACTGGCTATGGCGTGTGGCCGGCGAACTCGCTGGAGGGCGCCGCGGCGTGCCTGGAGACTGGCGTCGACGGTATCGAGATCGATGTCCAGCTCACCGCCGACGGCCACGTCGTCGCGCACCACGACTATTGGCTGAGCCGGCACGCCACGCGACTTGATGGCGAATGGCTCGAGGCGCGCGGACCGGCGCTCAAGACGATGACGCTCGAAGAGCTGCGCCGCTACGATGTGGGATCGCTCAGGCCCGGGTCATCCTATGCCGATCGATACCCCGCGCGGACCGCGATGGACGGCGTGCGCATACCCACCCTTCCGCAGATCCTCGACCTCCTTCGCTCGGCGGGTGCGCGTCGTCCATTGATCTATGTGGAGGTCAAGACCGATCCACAGGATCCAGAGGCGTCGCCGGACACGGAGGCGATCACTCGCGCGACCCTCCGCGATCTGGAGGCGGCCGGCTGGACGGACCGCAGCAAGATTATCGCCTTCGACTGGCAGGTGCTTCGTCTGGCCGGGGCGATCCACCCAGGAATCGCCACGGCCCACCTCACCGTCCCCGCCGCCATGGTCGACACCGTGCGCCGCCTGCCCAATGGCGATTCGCCGTGGGCTGACGGCTGCGATCCGCGCCACTTCGGCGACTCCGACCTCGCCGCGCTCAAGGCGCATGGCGGGCTCGAATGGTCGCCGCACATCGCCGACGTCACGCCTGAGCGGCTGGCGGAGGCTCGAGAACTGGATCTGCGCGTCGGCCCGTGGGGCGTCTCGACCGCCGAAGAGATCCGACGACTGATCACCGATGGCGTATACAGCGTTACGGTGTCAGGGCCTGACTGGGGACCGGACCCGGCGGACGGGCCTCAGGCGGGGTAGCTCCGACACGGGTGCATCCCGCCCCAGCGGTCCGGAAAGAGATTGGTTCGGGGGTCATAGTAGGGGTGGTGCGCCAGGCACCAGCGGACGTGGTAGCCGGGGGGCGGTGGCGGCGGGGGGCCAACGGTCGCACAGGCGCCGAGCGCGCCAGCCATCCCAAGCAAAACCAGACTCGTGACGACCTTCGACATGGGTATCCCGCACCGTTTTCCATCGGATGTGCGCGGCAAGGTTTGCGCCGGCGCCCTGAACGGCGGCTGAATGGATCCCTCTTAGCCCTCAGACCCTGGCCGCAGCGGGCTGACCTGCGGCGGCATCGGATCGGCATCGTCGCCCCGCGCGCGAGCTTGGGCCATCATCAAGGCGACAGGAATGGCGTAGGGATCGAAGGGCTTGGTGACGGCGAGCCAGGCGCCGAGCCCGTGCAAGGTAGCCGGGTTCTCCGAGCTCGCCATCACGACGATGGCGCCGCAGACCATCGACAGCGTCCGGGCGACCTTCCGGCCATCCCCCGGGGCGAGTTTGACGTCGACAACCGCGAACTCAGGCCGCACCGAAATTCCGGTTTCGATAGCCGCGACCTCGGACGTGGCGATTGCGCAAACGTCGAAGCCTGCCTCGATCAGGGCGTCCTCGATCGAAATGGCGATGAGGCCCTCGTCCTCGACCAACAGGACACGCGGCCGGATGGCCGACGCGTGAGTTGAACCAAGCTTCAACTCTGGAATGCTGCTCTCCAATGACAAGCAGGTCCGCGAGATGACTGATGATCGCGGACCGGAACGGCGCGCCCTGCATCGTCGCTTACCTTTGTCCGCGTGAACGGCCTATGAACCGTTGATGGCGAGGCGATGGTCGTGCTGCAGCGAGATTGCGATGACCGTCTCGCTCGCCGGTTGCGGGGTGGCGCGCCGCCCCGCTTGACGACGCCTCCGCCCGGCCCCCATAGCCGCGTCGCCTTCAAGGGACAGACGAGGAGAGCCGAATGACCGAAATCCGCTTCGACGGGAAAGTCGCCATCGTGACGGGGGCCGGCGGCGGGCTTGGCCGCCAGCACGCGCTGGAACTCGCCCGGCGCGGAGCCAAGGTTGTGGTCAACGATCTGGGCGGCGCCATGGACGGCTCCGGCGGATCCTCCGAGGCCGCCAAAAAGGTCGTGGCCGAAATCGAGGCGGCCGGGGGCGAAGCCCTCTCCAACGGCTCTTCCGTCACCGACGACGCGGGCGTGGCGCGCATGGTCGCAGACGCGATGGACCGCTGGGGCCGGGTCGACATCCTCGTGGCCAACGCCGGCGTGCTTCGGGACAAGTCGTTTTCGAAAATGGAGATCAACGACTTCGAGTTCGTCCTGGACGTCCACCTGATGGGCACGGTCAAGCCGACCAAGGCGGTCTGGGAAATCATGAAGGCCCAGAACTACGGCCGCATCGTCGTCACCACCTCCTCGTCCGGCCTCTACGGCAACTTTGGCCAGACCAATTACGGCGCCGCCAAGCTTGGGATCGTCGGCTTCATGAACACCCTCAAGCTCGAGGGTCAGAAGAACAATATCCACGTCAACGCCATCGCGCCGGTGGCCGGAACGCGGATGACCGAGAACCTGATGCCTCCCGAAATCGTGGCCCGACTGGCGCCTGAAGCGGTCACGCCCGGCGTGGTCTTCCTCTGCTCTGAGGAGGCGCCGACGGGCGCGATCCTGACCGCAGGCGCGGGCGCATTCGCCATGGCGCGGATCGTCGAGACCGAGGGTGTCTTCCTGAGGGGATCGGATCTCTCTGTCGAAGGCGTGCGCGACCATTGGGCTCAGATCGCCGACGAGACCGGCCAAAAGGCCTATGTCGCGGGCGGCGAGCAGACCCAGAAGTTCTTCCGGAAGATGTCGGCGGCCTGACGCCGCGACCCAAGGCCCCTTGCGCTGCGCAAGGGGCCTTGCTCTCTTTGAAATTCCAGAGGCGCGATCCACGCGCCCGTTGACGATCAGACCAAGGCGAGGACCCAGGGCAAGTGAGCGTGAGCCAGACAGACACCGAGTTCCGGCTCTCGACGCCGCGACTCCTGGGATTCGCCACGCCCGGGTTCTGCGTCGGGGCGCTCGCCATCGCGCTGGGGGTCTACCTCCCGCGCTTCTATGCAGGGCACATCGGGCTTGGCCTGGCGGCTGTCGGGGCCGTGTTCTCGGCCATCCGCCTCGGGGACACCCTTCTCGACCCGTTCATCGGGGTGGCGATGGACAGGACCCGGTCCAGGCTTGGGCGCTACCGGCTGTGGATGGCCATCGGCGCGCCGGTCCTGGCGCTCGGCGTCTACATGCTGTTCGAGCCGCCGGGACGTGTGAGCTCGGTCTATCTGCTCGCCTGGCTGCTCGTCTATTACATCGGCACCTCGCTCATTACCCTCTCCCACGCCTCGTGGGCTTCGGTGATCGCCTCGAAATACCATGAGCGCTCGAGGGTCTTCGGCGCGATCCAGTTCGTGAGCGTGCTGGGCGCCTGCGCCTCGCTGATCCTGCCGATCGTGATGGCGAAACACGACGGATCGAGCAGCGCCAACGACGTGGGCGCGATGGGCTGGCTGGTGCTCATCGCCATCCCCACGGGCGTGGGCCTGGCAATCCTGCTTACTCCGGAGCGCATCGTCGTCGAGCGGGCCGGCGAGCGTCACAGCCTGCGGGATTACCTCGAGATGATCCTGCGGCCGGACATGCTGCGGATCATCATCGCCGACTTCTGCCTCGCGCTTGGTCCCGGCTGGATGGCGGCGCTCTACCTCTTCTACTTCCATGACGCGCGCGGCTTCACGATCAAGGACGCGAGCATCCAGCTGTTGATCTACATCGTCGCGGGCGTCTTCGGCGCCCCGACCCTCAGCTGGGTCGCCACGCGCCTGGGCAAGCACCGGACCCTGATGGTCGCGGCGATGACCTATTCGGTGGGTCTGGTCGTCCTCTCTTTCGCCCCGAAAGGGAATTTCCTGATCGCCGCGGTGCTGATGTTCATGCTCGGCTTCGCGGCCTCGAGCTTTCCCCTGCTGGACCGGGCGATGGTCGCCGACGTCGGCGACGCCGTGCGGCTGGAGAAGGGGAAATCCCGCATCGGTCTGCTCTATGCGATGATCACGACCACCCAGAAGGTGGCCGGCGCGCTCAGCATCGGCTTCTCATACACCGCGCTCGGCTGGATCGGGTACAAGGCCAAGGAAGGGGCGCTGAACACGCCCGCCGCCATCTCCGGCATGGAGATGGTCTACATCATCGGACCGATCGTCTTCGTGATGCTCGGCGGCGCCTGCTTCATCGGCTACCAGCTTGACTCGAAGCGTCACGCCGAGATCCGGACGCAGCTGGCGATCCTGGACGCGCAGAAACCCGAAGCGCCCGTCCTCGAGGGCCTGGACGGCGAACAGTCCGTTCCAGCGCATATGCCCGACCCCGTTTGAAATCCGCTTGCGCGGCGGGGGGATCGGACATTTGATTGAGGTTGGTGACGAACACGTCGTCGATCACCCGATAAAAACGAGAAGACCGAGGAGACGCCTTTGACCCTGGCCAAGACGGCTGCGCCGACTCGCGCGTCCACGCCTCTGCCGACGCTCTTCGCCTTCGCCCTGCCCGGCCTGCCGCTCGCCGGGATGGTGGTGGTCTTCGGGGTCTATCTTCCACGCTTCTATGTCGGCCTCGGCGCCGGTTTCCTGGCGGTGGCGGGCGCCATAGCCACGGTGCGCTTCGTCGATATGTGGTTCGATCCGCTGATCGGCATGCTGATGGACCGGACCAAGACCCCGATCGGCCGCTATCGACCGTGGCTCCTGCTGGGCGCGCCCATCGCGATGCTGGGGACCTGGAAGCTGCTGATCCCGGACGGCGCCGCAAGCACGGGCTATCTGATTACATGGATGCTCGTCGCCTACATCGGCGTCTCTATGCTCACCTTGTCCATGGCCGCCTGGTCGGCGGTCCTGGCCACCAGCTACAACGAGCGCTCGCGGGTCTACGGCGTGACCCAGGGCCTTGCCGTGATCGGCTCGGTCAGCCTGCTGCTCCTGCCGGTCTTCACCCACGGCAAGGTGGTGCTGGGCAAGGCCGCCAGCATGCCGATCATCTGCATGATCATCCTCGCGGCGATCCCGATCGCGGCGCTCGTCTGCGCCACGTTCGCTCCCGAGAACATCACAGCCCGACCCGTCCGCGCGCGGTTCGGCCCCAGGGATTTCGCCGGGGCCCTGGCCAATCCCTCTCTCTTTCGTCTGGTCCTGGCAGATCTGGTGCTGACCCTGGGACCCGGCACCACGGCGCCCCTCTATGTCTACTTCTTCCACGACGCGAAGGGGTTCTCGACCGCCGAGGTCAGCATCCTGCTGATCTTCTATATCGGCGCAGGCCTGGCAGGCGCCCCGACCTGGGGACGCGTCGCCCGGCGGTTCGGCAAGCATCGGACGGTGCAGATCGCCTGCGTCTGCTATGCGATCTGCCAGACGACGCTGATGGCCCTGCCGCGGGTCTGGCCCGGCCACACGCTGGTCCAGATCGCCCCGACCGCCGTCGGCATGTTCGCCGTCGGCTTCTGCGCCAGCGCCTTCCTCCTCCTCATCCGCGCGATGGTGGCGGACGTGGTCGACGAGGTGCGCCTCTCCAAGGGGGTCGACCTCACGAGCCTGTTCTTCTCACTCGTCACCACGACCACCAAGATCGGCGCGGTGATCACCGTGGTGATCGTGTTCCCGGTCCTCAAGGCGGTCGGCTACAACGGAAAGGAAGGGGCGGTGAACACGCCCCACGCCATCTTCGGACTGGAGATGTGCTACCTCTTCGCGCCGATCATACTGGTGTTCTTCGGCGGGGCCTTGTTCTTCGGCTACCGGCTCGACGCCAAGCGGCACGACGCGATCCGTGAAGCCCTCGATGCGCGGGACGCCAACCTCTCGGGCGCCGCCGCGGAAGAAGCCCTGGTCGGCGCGCCCCAGCGCGTCTGATCTTCAGGCGCTGCCAGGGGCGGCCAGGCGTCGGCCGATATCCATGAAGACCTTGGACACCAGACTATCAGGCTCGGTCGCCACCAGGGGACGGCCCTCGTCGGTTCCGGCGCGCAGGGCGATATCGATCGG
>DASXGQ010000077.1:0-14603 GCA_036488995.1 Caulobacteraceae bacterium | reverse complement strand
CCGTACTGGCGTGGGCTCAGATCCCAGAAGTGATTGTAGATATAAATACTTAGCCCCAGGATTACGCCCTGCGCGACGCCGCTCAGCAGGCCTGAAAGCATCAGGGCCATAAGGGAGCGGTTGGAGAGGGTCGACCGGATTTCGGAGACAGCCTGGCCGAACGTCTGGCGCGGCGGCGCCGGCCGAGGCGGGAGTTCGCGAACCCGTGCCTGCGTCCCCAAGGCGGAGATGATGATGAAGGTGAAAATGACGAACGAAGCCGCCAACCCCCAACGGGCGTAGCCTGGCCCGTAGAGCACCCCGTGGGATCCTACGAAGACCTCCTGCAAAGTCAGGCTGCCAAGGGCTCCCCCCAGGATCCCGAAGAACCAGCGATGCGCCTGCAGCAGGGTGCGCTGGTCATAGTCGGGCGTAAGTTCGGCTGTCAGGGCGCTGCTGGGAATCTCGTAGAGGCTCACCGCAATCCTGACCCCGGCCATCACGAAGAGGGACAGGACCATCAAGGCCTGGCTGGAGAGGCCTGCGGGCGGATTCCACAGCAGGGCGAAGAGGAGTCCGGCGGGCAAGGCCGAGGCGTACATGAACGGGTGTCGCCGCCCCAGGCGCGTCGTCAGGCGGTCGGAGAGCCGGCCGATAAGCGGATCGGCTATGCCGTCGGCGATCAGGGACACCATGATCACCGTCCCGACCAAGAGCGCCGGGAGTCCGAGGACCTGATTGAAGAAGATCTGCAGCACGCCGCCGGCGAGGCCAGAATAGGCCAGCCCGTGGGCCAGGGAGCCGGACCCGTAGGCGATCCTGATCCTGCTGTTCAGCGGGCGCACGTCCCCGCCGGTCGCCTCGACCGTCATCCCGTCTCCTTCCCTCGCCCTTCGGTACGGAACTTGGCCGTCCGGCGGGTCATATCTGAGGAGACAGTCTCAGCCGCTGGTCACGGGCGCAAGATGTTCCAACGTCGCTCGCATCGGGAAAATCCCCGATTGGTCAAACGCCTCGGCGGTAATGCACAACGGATTTGTCAGGCCGTCGTTGATCGCGTCGGCCCGTGACGATGGATGAAGACGAGGAGGAGCCCAGGCACGCTCTCGATGTTGGCGATTTCCACGATCCTCGCCCTGCTTGCGGTCGCCATCATCTGGGCCATGTTCGCCGGCCCGCTCGAACGAGCGCCGTTGAAGCCCCAGGTGAATTCACCCGCCGCGGCGAACAGCTTCAGCCAGCCTCCCCCACAGGCGAAGATGCAGCCCGCGCCGAATAACACCGGCGCGCCCAACGGCGGGACGATCAATCAGCCCTAAAACGAACCCCGTCTAGACCCGCTCGATGATCATCGCCGGGGCCATTCCGCCCGCGGCGCAGAGAGTCACCAAGCCCGTTGCGAGGTCCCGGCGCTCGAGTTCGTCAAGCAACGTACCAAGGATGATCGCCCCGGTCGCGCCGATCGGATGGCCGAGCGCGATCGCGCCGCCGTTGACGTTGACCTTCGCCGGATCGAGGTCGAGGTCGCGCATGAACTTCAGAGGCACCACCGCGAAGGCTTCGTTGATCTCGATGAGATCGATGTCGTCGAGGCTCATACCGGCCTTGGCGAGCGCCTTCTTCGCCGCCGGAACAGGGGCGTTGAGCATCAGCTCGGGGGAGTCTCCGGCAGTCGCCACGGACCGCACCTTCGCCCGGGGCTTGAGGCCATGAGCCTTCGCGTAAGCCGGCGAGGCGATGATCACGGCGCCCGCCCCGTCGACGACACCCGATGAATTGCCGGCATGGTGGACGTGCTCGATCTTCACGTCCGGAAAGGCCGCCTCGACGAGACGGCGATAGGTGAGCCCTTCCTCATCCAGCGGAACCTCGTAGATGGCGGCGAAAGCCGGCTTGAGGGCGGCGAGACCCTCCGCGGTCGTGTTCGGCCGCGGGTATTCCTCCTTGTCCAGCGCCGCAGTCCCGTCGTCGTGATAGACAGGCACCAGACTGCGGTCGAACCGGCCTTCTGCGATCGCCGCTGCGGCCCGCTTCTGGCTCTCCAGAGCCAGGGCGTCGACGTCTTCCCGAGAGAAGCCTTCCAGGGTGGCGACGAGGTCTCCGCACACGCCCTGGTGGGGTTGGGGATGGATGGCCCGCAGGTGGGTGTTGCCCGAATCCAGAGTGGCGCCTCCCTGGCGCTGCAGGGTCGAGCCATACGACATCGACTCGACTCCCCCAGCGACCACCAGGTCCTGAGCGCCCGACATCACGCCCATGGCGGCGAGGTTGGCCGCCGTGAGGCCGGAGCCGCAGAAGCGGTCGAGGGACACTCCCGGGGCGCGCATGTCGTAACCGGCGTCGAGCGCGGCCATGCGCGCGATGCAGGCGCCCTGTTTGCCGACCTGGGTTCCGCACCCGGCAATGACATCGTCCAGGTCGCCGGTCTTCAGGTTGTTCCGTTCAGCCAGGGCGCGAAGGACCGTGGAGAGAATTCGCTGAGGGTGGACAGCCGAGAGCCCGCCCTTGCCGACCTTGCCGACGCCACGGGGCGTACGGGCCACATCGATGATCCAGGCTTCGCTCATGGGAACTCTCCGGCTTTCTGACGCGGTCCATTAGCAAGCTCACCCCACGGCGCCACAAGGTCTTTTCGCGCTTTACGGAGCGGCGGCTGAACCCGCCGGCGCCCGCCGGTCCGCGGCGCCGTAGATCAGTCCGGGCTTGGCGAAACCCAGCCGCCGGGCCGTCGCAGGGTCCGCAGGCGCAACGCCGATGACCTCTGCCGAATTGCCGCTTCCCCAGGGCTCCATGGCCGTGACGTCGTGGCCCATGGCCGTCAGTTTTCCTCGCACGTCCGGGGTGAACGCTCCCGGTTCGGCGCCAAGCGTGTCGGGCAGCCACTGATTGTGGAACCGCGGCGCGTCGACCGCTGACTTCAGGTCCATTCCGTAGTCGAGCACATCGACGATGACTTCCAGGACGGTGGTGATGATGCGGGAGCCGCCCGGCGTGCCGACCACCAGCACGACCTTTCCGTCCTTCTCGACAAAGGTGGGAGTCATAGAGCTGAGAGGGCGCTTTCCAGGCGCAATGGCGTTCGCCTTGCCCTGGACCAGGCCAAAGCCGTTCGGGTAGCCCGGCTTGGCGGTGAAATCGTCCATCTCGTCGTTCATCAGGACGCCGGTACCGCCTCCGATCACCTTGGCGCCGAAGTCATCGTTTAGCGTGTAGGTGACCGCGACGGCGTCACCCTTCGCGTCGACCACTGAGTAGTGGGTCGTGGTAGCGTTTTCTGATGCGCCCGCGAGCCCAGGCAGGGCTGAAGACGGCGTCGCCCGATCGGGCGAGATCGACGACCGCAACATGGCCACATGGGTCGGCGAGAGAAGGCGCTGGATCGGATTTTCGACGAAGGCCGGGTCGCCGAGAAATTCGTTGCGGTCCCGGTACGCCCGCCGCATGGCCTCGGTCATCAGGTGCGCGGACTCGGCGGAATGGAAGCCGTAGCGCGTCATCGGATAAGGCGACAGGATCTCCAGCATCTCGCACAGCGTCACGCCTCCGGAGCTTGGAGGCGGCGCCGACACGATCTCATAGCCGCGGTAGGCGCAATGGATCGGCGCGCTGCCGCCGGTGCGGTAGGCGGCGAAGTCTTCTGCGGAGATGACACCTCCGCCAGCCGCGCTGGCCGCGGCGATTTCTGAGGGAATTCGCCCCCCGTAAAACGCGCTCGGACCCTCCGTGCTGATCGCCTCGAGCGTGGTCGCGAGATCGCGTTGGACAAGCCTCTCGCCGGCTTTGAACGGGCGTCCATCCTTGAGGAAGATCGCCGCCACGTTCGGATCGACGCGTAGCTTCTGCGTCGAGCCCGCGAGGACCTCCACGTCACCGGGATCGAGGACAAACCCCTCTTTGGCGAGGCCGATCGCCGGCGCCATCAGCCGGGAGCGGCTCATCGTGCCGTACTTGACCCGCGCCTCCTCGAGGCCAAGCACCGTCCCTGGCGTCCCCACGGCGAGCCATCCGTCGAGACTGCGTTCCGGGACGGGTTTTCCGTCCGAGCCCAGGTACATGTCGGCATTCGCCCGGTGCGGCGCAGCCTCCCGGAAGTCGATGAAGACGTCCTGGCCGCCCGCACGATGGATCATCATGAAGCCGCCGCCACCGATGTTTCCGCAACAGGGGTGGGTGACCGCAAGGGCGTATCCCACCGCAACGGCGGCATCGACGGCGTTGCCGCCCTCACGCAGGATCTGGGCGCCGACATCCGACGCCAGGTGCTGGGATGAGACGACCATGCCTCGCTTGGAGGTTAGCGCGTAGGGCTGGGCGTGGGCGCCAGCCGCCAGAATGGTCCAGGCCGCCAGCACAGCCAGCGACCTCCCGATGCGAGACATCATCCGCTTTCCCCCTTCTCGTTGCCGTCGATTTCTGGACCGGCGCCCCCCGCGTCGGCAAGGCCCTGCATGTTCGATTGGCGGGGCGCCGGAGGCGGTCTAAGCTTCCGCGCCGGCGTCTCGAGGGGCTGCGCCGGAGCTGCCGCCGAGGGCGCCGTGTACGAACGGATATTGCTCGCCTACGATGGGTCGCGCGAAGGCGCGATTGCGCTTCGCGAAGGTGCTGTCCTCGCCAAGCGCGTGGGCGCCAAGGTGTTCCTCCTTTCCGTTCCCCCGCAATTCCGGGGTGTGATCATGGCCGAGGCCGTGCATGGCGGAGCCATGTCCGACTATCTGGAGCACTACCGCGGCGTGCTGGACCAGGGCGTTGCGCGGTTGCGGAGCTTCGGGATCGAACCGGTCGCCAGACTCATCGCCGGGGATCCGGCAAGGGCGATCGGCGAATTCGCGATGGAAATTGGCGCGGACCTCGTTGTGGTCGGCCATCGACGCCGGAGCATACTCGAGCGCTGGTGGTCAGGCTCGAGCGGAGCCTACCTGAGCGACGTTCTCTCCTGCAGCCTTCTGATCGCCCGAACCGTCATGAGCGATGAGGTGTTCGAGGCCCAGATGCGCGCGGCGTCAGGCGCCTGAAGCGAAGGCGTGGCGACCCCGGCAGGGCTCGAACCTGCAACCCTCTGCTTAGAAGGCAGATGCTCTATCCTGTTGAGCTACGGGGTCGTCGACCGCCGATTAGAGCAAGTCGGCGCATGGCGGAACGTGGCGCCCTCAGTGGGTCCAGGGCTGGCGGCGATTGAACGCGAAATTGTCGGCATAAGCCTTGATGTTCAACTTGTGCTCCGGTTCGGGCAGCACCTCGAAGGCGATCCCACGTCTGACCGCGTAGGCGACAGCTTCCTCGCGCGTCTCGAACGAGAGGCGGATCAGTCCGTCGGTGTCGGTCGTCTCGGTCCAGCCCATCAGCGGATCGGGAAGTCGAGGCGCCCTCGGCGCGAACTCCAGTTGCCACTGGTGAGACTTGGCCTTGCCGGACTGCATGGCCGTCTTGGCCGGTTTGAAGATGCGCGCGAGCATGGTCCCTACGGAAACTCGGAAGCGGATGAACCGCCAAATCTATCCCTGGTCGG
Source organism: Caulobacteraceae bacterium (assembly GCA_036488995.1). Taxonomy (GTDB): domain Bacteria; phylum Pseudomonadota; class Alphaproteobacteria; order Caulobacterales; family Caulobacteraceae; genus Acaudatibacter. The sequence continues at coordinate 9,118 of DASXGQ010000077.1, read as the reverse complement.
GGCGGCAGGATTTGAACCTGCGACCCTCTGCTCCCAAAGCAGATGCGCTACCAGACTGCGCCACGCCCCGATCAGGGAAGGCGGTTATGCCCGAGGCGGCAGCCGGGTCAAGGAAAGCCGCTGCAGTCAGTCCCTGCGCCTCATCAACTTGAACACGCCGGACGCCCTGGCGAGATCGCGGTGACGGACGTGGGCGCGGCCCTCGACGAAGGCGACGTCGCGCGCGGCCCGGGTGACGCGCGCCTCGCCCATGACCCAGTCCCCTGCCCGGCCCATGTCGAGAAAGTCCACTGACAGGTGCATCGTCACCGCCGTGGCGCCCGTCGCGCGGGCCGCCGCCGAGGCGAGCAGGCCGTCGAGGAAGGCGGAGATCATGCCGCCATGGATGAGGCCAAGGCCATTGCAGTGGCGTGCGAGCGCAAAGAAAGCCTGCCGCGCCTCGTCCGACGCCGACGGATCGTGGAAATAGGGTCCGTTGTGGGTCGTGAAGGCCCCTCGCCCCGGCTGCAGGACGTAACCTGGCGGCGGATCCGGAATCGCCTCTCCGCTCACCTGTGGAACATCCGCGCCGTGACCAGATCGCCAGGCTCGGCGCCGATCTCGGCGGCCCGACCTCCACGGATCTCCAGGACGCCAGTCACCGCGCCCCCGGAGGGAATTGGCGACTCATCGAACGGTACGGCGTTGCGCGCGATGGACACGATCCGGCCGTCGGCGGCGATGAAGACCATGTCCAGCGGGATGTAGGTGTTCTTCATCCAGAACGACACCGACTGGGGGGTCTGGAAGTCGAAGAGCATTCCCTCGTGCGCGCCGAGGCTCTTGCGGAACATCAGGCCGCGCTCACGCGTGGCGTCTGTGTCGGCGATTTCGACCGTGAAGCGGGCAACCCCCTTCGCCGTGGCGATCGACAGGGGCTCCGTACGAAGACGGGCGTCGCCGGGCGCGGCGGCCGCCAGGGCGAGAGCCATCAGCCCGAGCGCCATGCGTCCAAGCAGGTTCGGCAGACGGCGATCGGTCCCCAGGACCAGACTGGAGATGTTCACGTGCGGGCGCTCCGATGCAGTCGACGGCGCCGCCCTTCTCTAGCGAACCGAGGCTTCCCTCAAGCCTGTTCGAACTCGATTTCGGCCACCACCAGCCCCTTGGGCCCATTGGCGAAGCGCACGCGCACCTCATCGCCCGGCTGCAGGTCATCGAGGCCGCCGCGGCGCAGAACTTCGATGTGGACGAAGATGTCCCCTTCGGCTCCGTCGCGTACGACGAACCCGTAGCCCTTCGCGCGATTGAACCACTTCACCCGGGCCGTCTCGAACGGGCCGGTCGCGACGACAATCGGACGCCGAAGCTGTCGCTCAATCCCATCGTCTGAGGCGTCCATCCGCTCGCCGGACCGTGGCTTCAGCGGGGCGCGTCGGGGTTCAGAACGGGCCACGGCCACGCTCTCGTCCATCTCGACGATCTCGGTCACCTGCCAGCCCTTGGTCCGCTTGATCGCTTCACAGACGATCGCCGCGCCCTCGACGGCCGAATCCCTCCCGGCTGTACGCAGGGACGTCACATGCAACAGGACGTCGCGGGCCTCGGTCACCGACGGATCGTCCGGCACCACAAACCCATAGCCCTTGCCCGCGTCGAACCACTTTACGGTGCCGCGTATACGAACGGTCTCAAGGGGCGCTTCGCGCCCCAGGATCTCCATTTCGGACATTCGTCAGAACCCCAACCCACACTATGGGCCTGTCCTGACAGCCCATGCTCTAGCTTAGAGTGGGGGGATCGGCGCCCGAGCGTCAACGAAAACGGCGATAAGTTGGCAGATCGCGCCGTTTGGCCGCAGGCGTTGCAAAAAGCTTAATCCTGCGAATTGACGCCACTGTGACGGTGGTAGGCCCTACGGGAGTCGAACCCGTCTTCCCAGATTGAAAATCTGATGTCCTAACCGATAGACGAAGGGCCCCCGTCGCGAGGGAGGGCGGGGTATATCCTGGCCTCGCGGCGCGGCGCAAGCCTGAGGTATGCGGCTTTCACGCTTCATCAAGGCCCGACGCCTCGGAGGCGTCTTCGATCTCGAACTGGACGCCTGATCGGCCGTTCCAGTCATCCCGCTTCAGCCGCCCGACAAGGTGGAGACTTGGACCAGCGGCAAGCAGACGCCGGCCGAGCGGAGTGTCTCCGGCGCGCCAGGCGATCGCTTTGAGACGACCACCGTAACCATCGACGACCGTGCATCGGACGTGCCCGCCGCGCACCGGCTCGGCGCGCTCGATCCTGACATCAGCGAGGGCGACCACGGGTTCGGGCGCGCCAGGACCGAAAGGCTCCAGCCTGGCGAACAGATCCAGCAGGCTCTGAGCGGCCGGCCCGCATCCCGTCAGCGCGTCGATATCCAAGACATCCGCCTCTTCGGCCATCCGCGCCTCCTCGGCGAGCGTGTCGCAGAGCCAGGCGCGGAACTCGGGTATGGCCTCCGCGCGAAGCGTCATCCCTGCGGCCATCGCGTGACCGCCTCCGGCGAGCAGAAGGCCCTTCTCGTAGGCTGCGCACACGGCGCGGCCGAGGTTCACGCCCGGCTGAGACCGACCCGATCCCTTCGCAATCCGCGCCTGCGGGTCGACCCCCAGGACGATGACGGGACGCCGGTAACGTTCCCGGAGGCGGCCGGCTACGATCCCAACCACCCCGGGATGCCAGGTCTCGCCAGCGACGACGATCGCAGGTTGATCGAGCGCCTCATTACTCTTGCGTTCGAGACTTTCGACCGCTTCTTCGAAGATCGCGCGCTCCACCGCACGTCGCTCGAGGTTGAGCGCCTCGAGTTGGGCCGCGAGTTCCTGACACAATGCCGGATCGTCGGAAGACAGCAATGTCGCGCCAAGGTCGGAGCGGCCGATCCGGCCACCGGCATTTATGCGCGGGCCAAGGACGTAGCCTGCCTCGAACACTCCCGCCCTTGCCTTGTTCGCGCCTGCGCTGTCCATCAGAGCCGCCAGGCCGGGGTTGTTCCACGCGGACATGGCCTTGAGGCCCTGCGCCGCCAGAGCGCGATTGAATCCCGTGAGCGGGGTGACATCGCAGATGGCGCCAAGCGCCGCGAGGTCGAGCCAGCGCCTCAGGTCCGGCTCAGGCCTCTGCGCGAACAAACCCCGGCGGCGCGCCTCGCGGTTGAGGGCCGCGAGGAGGACGAAGGTCACCCCTGCGGCGGCGAGAGTTCCCTGCCCCGAACCGCAGTCCCCCCGATTCGGATTCACGAGCGCTGCAACGCCGGGCGGCGGCTCATGCATGAGATGGTGGTCGATCACGATCACCTGCAGGCCGATCTCGACTGCCGCGGCGATGGCGTCGACGGCGGCGGCTCCGCAGTCCACCGTGACCACCAGACGTGCGCCTTCGTCGAACAAACGGCGGAAGGCGCCCGGCGTCGGCCCAAACCCTTCAGTCAGGCGATCGGGGACATAGATCGGCAGTTCTCGTCCCATGGCGCGGAACCACCGCACGAGCAGGGCCGAGCTCGACGCGCCGTCGACATCGTAGTCAGCGAAGACGACTGCCGGGGTAGCGGCTTCCAGAGCGTCCACCAGGAGCCGGGCGGCCAGGTCCATATCCGCGAAGCTCGAGGGATCGGGAAACAGCTCGCGAAGAGTCGGCGTCAAATAGGAAGCGCCCTCCCCCGCCGGAACGCCGCGAGACGCGAGCGCGCGTGCCAGCGGCTCGGCCAGGCCCAGCTCACGCTGATGGGCCCGCACAACATCCGGGTCAGCCGGGCGCGCACGCCAACGGCGGCCGCCAAGGGACCGACGAACGCCGAGGAAGCCATCTGGCCCGCTGCCGTCAGCCAAGCTCATGGTGCTCCAGAAAGTGAATACCGGCGCGCAGATTGCGCCGAGTCTTCAGATCCTGGCGACAGGCATCCGTCGCGGAGGCGTCATGAGGGCTGGAAGATGCCCAATCCGCTCGACCGCCGCCGAGATGGCCGAGCTCGGGGCCGGGTGGGTCGTAAGAACCATTGGGACACCGGGCCCATCATCGAGGTGCTTCTGCAGGAAACTGTCGATCGAGACCCCCGCCTCCGCGAGGGTCTCCGAAACCGCTGCGATCACTCCGGGCTCATCGCGCACAATCAACCGGAGATAGGCCTTCTCAAGGGCTCCGTGAGCCGTCACCGGGGCGTGAGCCAGAAGCTGACTCGCCGGCCTCTGGAAGACCGGTCGCTGCGCGCCGGCCATGACGTCGGCGATATCGGCGGCCACGGCGGTCGCCGTGGGTCCGGCGCCCGCGCCTGCGCCCTGGATGAACATGCGTCCGATCCGTCGGCCTTCGATGAACAAGGCGTTCAGCGCCCCATCGGCGCGGGCCAGGGGGTGATCCAGCGGGAGCAGCGCCGGGTGGACCCGCACCCAGGCGCCCGAGGGCGTGTGTGTGGCCATGGCCAACTGCTTGATCCGATACCCAAGGTCTCGGGCCAGGCGGATGTCCAGGAGGGACACATCCTCGATCCCCTCGATCTCCACCGCCTCCAACGTTGGGGCGCAGTCGAAGGCGAGGGCGGCCAGAATGGTGATCTTGTGCGCGGCGTCGAAGCCGCCGATGTCCGTCGTCGGATCGGCTTCGGCGTACCCCAGGCGCTGGGCCTCGGCGAGCACCTGCGCGAAGGCCTGCCCGGTAGCCTCCATCTGACTCAGGATGAAGTTGGACGTGCCATTGAGGATGCCGGCGACCGCGCTGATCTCATCGCCGACCAGCGCCTCGCGGACGAACTTCACGGCCGGAGTGCCACCCATCACGGCAGCCTCGAAGAGAAGCGGGACGCCCTTGGCCTCGGCCATCGCCGCCAGCTCCGCGCCGTGACTGGCGATCAGCGCCTTGTTTGCCGTGACGACAGGCTTGCCAGCCCCAAGCGCCGCCTCCACCGCGGCCCTTGCGACGCCCTCGGACCCGCCAATCAGTTCGACAAAGACGTCGTTCCCAGGATCTTGGGCGAGGGCCACGGGATCGTCGAACCAGGTCAGCCCCGAGACGTCGGCGTCTCGCGCAGCGTTGCGCCGCCGTGCGCTCACACCGGTGACCACGGCGCGACCTCCCGCCGGGGCGAAATCCGGATTCTCCGTGAGCAGTCGAACCAGCCCTGCCCCGACGGTGCCCAGGCCGGCCACGCCGACGCGCCAGGTCCTTCCAGTCATGTATCCCCTCAGGCTGCGTCGACAGCTTCGGCGGCGTCAGACCCGACGCCAGGCCCGTCGAGGAATCGTTTGACGTTCCTCGCCGCCTGGCGAATGCGATGCTCGTTCTCCACCAGGCCTATGCGGACGAAGCCCTCGCCGTATTCCCCGAAGCCCACGCCCGGGGCGACGGCCACGCCCGCCTCCTCGATCAAACGCTTGGCGAACAGCATCGAGCCCCCTTGCCGATGCGCCTCCGGCAGAGGCGCCCAGGCGAACATCGAGGCGGGTGGGGTTGGAATGGGCCACCCGGCGCGGGCCATCGCTGAGACCAGAACGTCACGCCGCGCCTTGTAGGTGGCGCGGATCTGATCGACGCAATCCTGTGGGCCGTTGAGCGCGGCCGCAGCCGCCACCTGGATGGGGGTGAAGGCCCCGTAGTCGAGATAGGACTTAACCCGCGCCAGGGCGGCGCACATACGCGCATTCCCGACCACCATGCCGACCCGCCAACCCGCCATCGCGTAGGTCTTCGAGAGCGAATTGACCTCGACCGCGATCTCCCGGGCGCCCTCGACCTGCAGAACTGACGGCGGCGGATTGTTGTCGAAGTAGATCTCGGAATAGGCGATGTCGGAGAGCACGAGCATGTCGTGCCGCCGCGCCAGGGCCACCGCGTCCTTGTAGAAATCCAGGTCCACCCATTGGGCGGTCGGATTGGAAGGGTAGCTGAGGATCAGCACGCTCGGAGGGGGCGCCGAGTGGCTTACCGCACGACTTACGCCCGACAGATAGGCTTCCGGCGAGAGCGCCGGGACGTGCCGGATCACGCCTCCCGCCATAATGAAGCCGTAGGCGTGGATCGGATAGGCGGGGTTTGGGCAGATGATGACATCGCCCGGCGCCGTCAGGGCCTGCGCCAGGTTCGCAAAGCCCTCCTTCGAGCCCAGAGTGGCGACGACCTCGGTTTCCGGATCGAGCTTCACGCCGAACCGCCGAGCGTAGTAGCCGGCCATCGCCCGGCGCAGTCCCGGGATGCCTTTGGAAGCGGAGTACCGCCCCGACTTCGGATCGCGAGCGGTCTCGATCAGCTTTTCGACGATATGGGCGGGCGTGGGCATATCCGGATTGCCCATGCCGAAATCGATGATGTCCTTGCCGCGGGCGCGAAACTGCGCCTTCAGGCGGTTCACCTCCTCAAAGACATAGGGCGGGAGTCGGCGGATACGGTGGAACTCGGGGATCATGGTGTCTTCGGGTTAGGCCCTGCCCAGGCAATTGATCGACCAGGGGCGGCGTGGGCGTCAATGGGCCCCAGATTCTAACGTGGTCTGGGGGGCGGCGTCGCCTCTTCACGGGCGCGACGGGCGAATTCCTCCGCCTCGCCTGGCGGAGTCATCGGCGGCGGCGGAGTCGCCTGGGCGCGGGCCTCGGCGGCGAACGCCTCGGTTTGTCCAGGCGTGAGGCTCCAGTGCATCCTCGCCGTTGCGCGCACGAGAGACCGACCAGCCACGCGCGCGTCGACGACCGCGGTCCTGAACTCTGCGGCGGTGCGGACGTCCGTCGGCGGCATAGGAATGGAGCAGAAGCTCGGATACCCGCCGGACTGTTCCGCACGCGTGGATGCGCAGGCGTCCGGCGTCGCAGCCTGGGCGAATCCGGCCGCGCCCGCAGTCACGGCCGCGATGACGATTGAAAAGGCGGGAAGGAGCGCTTTCATATGGGCGCATTCTTAAGCCACATGGCGGCTCGAGAGAAAGCATTCCTCGGATGGGAGGCCCGATGAGCGAACCGGTGAACCGGAAGCCCCCAGGGGCTCCGAAGAGGTCCGCGAGCGGGGGACAAGGCGCCGCGAGTCCGCCGCCCCGGCAAAAGGCCGCTGCCCCTCCCCCTCCGCCGGAACCGGCGCCAACGCCGCCGCCCACCGCCTCCGCCGCCGATGGCGCGGCCGCGGCGCTCAATTTCCTCTCCACCGAACAGAGGGCGGCGATCGAGACCCTGTCGATCAATCTCGCCCGCGCCGCCATGACCGCCCAGGCGGCGATTGCTGAGGCCACCCTGAGGTCAAGCGAGAACCGGTCCGTCCCCACCAGCGTCGATCCGTTCGAGTTGGGTGGAGCCTGGGGCGAGGTGATGACGCGTCTAGCGACCCAGCCCGACAAGCTGTTCCAGGCCCAGGCCAACCTTTACGGACGCTATTTCGACCTCTGGAGATCCGCCGCGATGTCGGCGACGGGAGAGAAGGCGTCGCCTGTCGCCGCGCCCGCCAAGGGGGACAAGCGTTTCAACGATCCCGACTGGCAGAACCCCTACTTCGATCTGATCAAGCAATCGTACCTGATCACGTCCAACTGGCTGAACGACCTGGTCAGCGGAATCGAGGGCGTCGAACCCCTCACTCACCGGCGGCTCGAGTTCGCGACCAAGATGCTCACGGACGCGTTCTCGCCATCCAACTTCCTGCTCTCCAACCCCGTCGCCCTTCGCGAGGCCCTCGAGAGCCGCGGCGAGAGCCTGCTCAAGGGGATGGAGAACTTCGCCCAGGACCTCGAGCGTGGCGGCGGCCAGCTGGCGATCAGCCAGACGGACTTCGAGCAGTTCAAGGTCGGCGTGAACGTCGCCACGGCGCCCGGCAAGGTGGTGTTCCAGAACGAACTGATCCAGCTGCTGCAGTTCTCTCCGTCCACCGCCGAGGTGCGCGAGATCCCGCTGCTGATCTTCCCGCCGTGGATCAACAAGTTCTACATCATCGACCTCAGACCCGAGAACTCGATGATCCGATGGCTGACGAGTCAGGGCTTCACCGTGTTCGTCACCTCCTGGGTCAACCCGGACGCCCAGCTCGCCGACAAGACCTTCGCCGACTATATGCGCGAGGGCATCTACGCGGCGGTTGGCGCAGTCCAGCGGCAGACCGGCGTCAAGCGCGTCAACACCGTCGGCTACTGCATCGGCGGCACCTTGCTCTCCTGCGCCCTAGCCCACATGGCCGCGCACAAGGACGAGCGGGTGAACTCCGCCACCTTTTTCGCCGCTCAGCAGGATTTCTCCGAAGCCGGTGACCTGCTGATCTTCACCAACGAGAGCTGGCTGAAGGACCTCGAGGCCAAGATGGACGCCAGCGGCGGGGTTCTTCCGGGGAAGTCCATGGCCGACACGTTCAACGCTCTGCGCGCCAACGACCTGGTCTGGTCGTTCTTCGTCAGCAATTATCTGATGGGCAAGGAACCCAAGCCGTTCGACCTGCTGTTCTGGAACGCCGACCAGACGCGGATGCCCAAGGCCCTGCACCTGTTCTATCTGCGTAGATTCTACGTAGACAATGCCCTGGCCAAGGGTGAACTCGAGCTCGATGGCGTGCGGCTCGACCTTGGGAAGGTTCGCACGCCAATCTTCGTCCAATCCTCGCGCGAAGATCACATCGCCCCGGCCCGCTCCGTCTACAGGGGCGCGCGTCTCTTTGGCGGACCGACCAAGTTCACCATGGCTGGGTCGGGCCATATCGCCGGCGTCATCAACGCGCCCGTCGCCCACAAGTATCAGCACTGGGTCAACGACGCCTTGCCTGCGACCCTCGACGAGTGGCTGGCGGAGGCGGTGGAACACCCCGGGTCCTGGTGGCCGCACTGGGCCGAGTGGCTGCATGTCCGCTCCGGCGACATGGTCCCCGCTCGCGATCCGGCAGTCGGCCCCCTCCCCGCGTTGGAAGACGCACCGGGGTCATTCGTGAAGGTGAGGTCCTGAGGCTAGAGGGTTCTCAGGCTGGGACGAACTTCAGCGCGGCGCCGTTGTTACAGTAGCGCAGGCCCGTGGGTCGCGGTCCGTCATTGAAGACGTGGCCCTGGTGGCTCAGGCAACGGGCGCAGTGGTACTCGGTCCGCTCGTCGATGAGTTGGAAATCGGCCTTCCTGCCCAGGGCGCCAGGGATTTCGGTCCAGAAGCTCGGCCAGCCGGTGTGG
>DASXGQ010000060.1:0-10635 GCA_036488995.1 Caulobacteraceae bacterium | reverse complement strand
TCTTGAATGCCATTCAAGCGCTCTACCAACTGAGCTATAGCCCCGAGAAACTCGGGTCCTCGCGGAGGGCGATGGCGGCCCCCCGCGGGAAGGCGCGGAACCTAGTGCGACGATCCCGACCGATCAAGGCCCGTTCGACGCACTGGCCGCTATTGATCTTCCGGACCTCCCTCCGGCCCAAGGCCGTCGATCTCGTCCTCCGGAAAATCGTCGTCGCCGTCCTCGATGAACGGAACCTCGTCGTCCTCGGCCTGCTCGAGATCCTCGTCCTCCGCGAAGTCGACGCCCAGCTCGTCGCCGGGGCTGGGCGGGGCGGCGTCTGCCTCGTCCGCGTCGTCGTCGGTGATGAGCGGGGGCTCGTCCACGGCGGCGTCCAATTCGGGCGCCTCGTCGGGCTCGGCCTCGAAGCCGTCCTCGACTTCAGCGGCGACGACCTTTTCCTCGTCCGGCTCCTCGTCGGGCACGGTGACGCGCGCCCGGACGCGGCGGTTGCGCAGGGCTTCCTCCGGGTCAAACACGGTGGCGCACTTGGGGCACACCGCGGGTCGACGCCCGAGGTCGTAGAACTTCGTCGAGCAGTTGGGGCAGATTTGTTTTGCGCCCAGCTGGGGATTGGCCAAAGCGGCGTCCTTCAGAGTTGAAATAATGACGGGGCTGGCGAAAGCGGCGGCTCCCTTGCCACGCCCCCGAGCCCCTGTCAAAAGCCTGCGTCTTCTTCTCCCCTGAATGTAGGCTGCGGTCCATGGCCGATGCAGCGCAGGCGCCGGTCGGTCTCGCCGCCCGGCCGGGCGCTTCCCTTACCGGGCGGGTGCGCGCCCCTGGCGACAAGTCCATCTCCCACCGGTCTCTGATCCTGGGGTCGATGGCGCACGGCGTCACCGAGATCGAGGGCCTGCTCGAAAGCGCGGACGTCCTGCGCACCGCCGCCGCCATGGCCGCGTTCGGCGCGAGGGTCGAACGTCTGGGGCCCGGCCGCTGGCGGGTCGAGGGCGCGGGTGGATTCTCCGAACCTGCCGATGTCGTCGACTGCGGCAACGCCGGCACCGCCGTGCGGCTCATCATGGGCGCCGCGGCGGGCTTTCCCATCGCCGTTACCTACACCGGAGACTCCTCCCTTCGGGGTCGGCCGATGGGGCGTGTGCTCAGGCCCCTCTTCGCCATGGGCGCGAGGTCGCTCGGCCGCGCGGGCGAACGGCTGCCCCTGACCGTTCGTGGCGGCGACCTCAAAGGCCTGCGCTACGTCCTGCCCGAACCGTCGGCCCAGGTGAAATCGGCCGTTCTCCTGGCGGGTATGAACGCCGCCGGCGTCACCGAAGTCGTCGAGCCGGTCGCCACGCGGGATCATACGGAACGGATGCTGCAGGGCTTCGGCGCCCGCCTGGACATCGGCGAGAGTCCGGAGGGGCGCATGATCCGGCTCGAGGGCGGTCAGGCCCTGCGCGGAACACGCGTGATCGTACCCGGCGACCCCTCATCCGCCGCCTTCCCGATCGTCGCCGCTCTGGTCACGCCGGGTTCGGAGGTCACGGTGGAGGGGGTGCTGCTCAACCCGCTGCGCACCGGCCTCTTGGCCACGCTCAAGGAGATGGGCGCGGACCTTTCGATCGAGAATGTGCGAGACGCCGCAGGCGAGGCCGTCGGCGATGTCACGGCCCGCGCCTCGATCCTGCGGGGCGTCGATGTTCCGCCCGAACGGGCGCCCTCGATGATCGACGAATACCCCATCCTCGCGGTGGCCGCGGCCTTCGCGCGCGGCCGGACCGCGATGCGCGGCATCGGCGAGATGCGGGTGAAGGAGAGCGACCGTATCACCCTGATGGCCCAGGGTCTCGCGGCGTGCGGCGTGCGGGTCGAGGAGGAGCCCGAGGGGCTGATCGTCGGGGGGAACGAAGGGGCCAGCACGCCGGTCCGCGGCGACGCCTCCGTCGCCACCCATGGCGACCACCGCATCGCCATGAGCTTCCTCATCCTGGGCCTGGCCTCGCAGGCGCCGGTGAGCGTGGACGAGGGCGAGATGATCGGCACCAGCTTCCCCGGCTTCCAGGCGCTCATGAGCGGCCTTGGTGCGGATCTGGCGGGAGCCTGAGCTGAGCCTTCTGATCGCGATCGACGGACCCGCCGCGTCGGGCAAGGGCACGCTCGCCCAGAGGCTGGGCGCCGCCCTCGGCCTGCCCGTGCTCGACACCGGCCTGCTTTACCGCGCCGTCGGCGCAGCTGTCGCCGCAGCCGGCCAGGATCCTGACGACGCGGGGGCGGCGAGCCGGGCGGCGCGCGACCTGGACGTCGCCGGGATTGCGCCGGAAACGCTGGGGACCCGCGAGGCCGGGGAGCTCGCCAGTCGTGTGGCCGTCCATCCCGGCGTCCGCGAGGCTCTGCTGGACATCCAGCGCCGCTTCGCCGCCCGACCCGAAGGGGCGATCCTGGATGGGCGCGACATCGGCACCGTGATCTGCCCGGAGGCTCCGGTGAAGCTGTTCGTCACTGCCTCGGCCGAGGCGCGCGCGCAGCGGCGCTGGCGCCAGTTGCTGGGCCGCGGCGAGAGCGTTTCCTATGTGGCGATCCTCGACGACATCCGCTCCCGCGACGCCCGCGACGCCTCGCGCGAGGCCGCCCCGCTCCGTCCGGCGCCCGACGCCGCCTTGCTGGACACCACCGATCTGAGTATAGACGAGGCGTTCGATGCGGCCCGTCGCATCGTCGAGGCGGCGCGCGACCGTCCGGGACCTGGGGGTCCCTGACCGGTCAATCCCATCGCGTAGGCCATCGGACGACCCGCGGCCCTCTCAACATCTTCCTGTTCCATCGTGCGCGCCAGGACCCTGCGCCTGGACGCTCTCCGGCGCGCACCAGCACGAGAGACCTGTAGAACTTCATGGCTGACGACATGAGCATGACTCCCTCGCGGAGCGACTTCGAAGCCCTTCTCGACGAGAGCCTGGGCGCGCGCGACTTCGCCGAGGGCACGGTGGTCAAGGGCCGCGTGGCGGCGATCGAGAAGGACTTCGCGATCATCGACGTGGGCCTCAAGACCGAGGGCCGGATCTCCGTGAAGGAGTTCGGCGTCGACGAGGCTGGCAAGCCGACGCTGAAGGTCGGCGACACGGTCGAGGTGTTCCTCGAGCGGATCGAGAACGCCATGGGCGAAGCGGTGATCAGCCGCGACAAGGCCCGCCGGGAGGAGGCCTGGACGCGCCTCGAAGGCGTGTTCGCCCGCGGCGAGCCGGTGATGGGCGCGATTGTCGGCCGCGTGAAGGGCGGCTTCACCGTCGACCTCGGCGGCGCCTCCGCGTTCCTGCCCGGTTCGCAGGTGGACATCCGTCCGGTGCGCGACGTCGGCCCGCTGATGGGCAAGGAGCAGCCTTTCGCCATCCTCAAGATGGACCGCCCACGCGGCAACATCGTCGTCTCCAGACGCGCGATTCTCGAAGAGGCTCGCGCCGAGCAGCGCACGGAGCTGGTCAGCCAGCTGCAGGAAGGCGAAGTGCGCGAGGGCGTGGTGAAGAACATCACCGACTACGGCGCCTTCGTGGATCTCGGCGGCATCGACGGCCTGTTGCACGTCACCGACATGAGCTGGAAGCGCGTCTCGCACCCCAGCCAGGTGCTCGCCGTGGGCGACACGGTGAAGGTGCAGATCGTCAAGATCAATCCGGAGACCCAGCGCATCAGCCTGGGCATGAAGCAGCTGCAGTCCGACCCGTGGGACGGAGTGGAGACGAAGTACCCGGTGGGGGCGAAGCTCACTGGCCGGATCACCAACATCACCGACTACGGCGCCTTCGTGGAGCTGGAGCCGGGGGTCGAGGGCCTCGTCCACGTCTCGGAAATGAGCTGGACCAAGAAGAACGTCCATCCGGGCAAGATCGTCTCCACCTCGCAGGAGGTGGAAGTCGTGGTGCTCGACGTGGACTCCTCGAAGCGGCGCGTCAGCCTCGGCCTCAAGCAGGCCATGCGCAATCCGTGGGAGCAGTTCCTCGACGATCATCCGATCGGTTCGACGGTCGAGGGCGAGGTGAAGAACGCCACCGAATTCGGCCTCTTCATCGGCCTCGACAACGATATCGACGGCATGGTGCACCTCAGCGACATCGACTGGAACACCGCCGGGGAAGAGGCGATCCAGCGCTACTCCAAGGGTGAAGTGGTCAAGGCCAGGGTTCTCGACGTCGACGTCGAGAAGGAGCGCATCAGCCTGGGCATCAAGCAACTCGGCGGCGATCCGCTGAGCGGCGACACCTTCCGCAAGAACCAGGTGGTCACCGCTACGGTGATCGAGGTGACCTCCGGCGGGCTCGAGGTGAAGTTCGGCGCGGAAGACGCGCCCGTGACCGCGTTCATCCGAAAGACCGATCTCTCGCGCGATCGCTCCGAGCAGCGTCCGGAGCGCTTCGCGGTCGGTGACCGCCTCGACGCCATCGTCACCAATGTCGACAAGGCGGCGCGTCGCATCTCTCTGTCGGTCAAGGCCCTCGAAATGGCTGAGGACCGCGAGGCGATCGAGAAGTTCGGTTCGTCCGACAGCGGAGCTTCGCTGGGCGATATCCTGGGCGCGGCCCTTCGCGAGAAGGCTTCGAGCAAGGAATAGTGCGATAACGTGCGGCCGCTCGTCGCGTCTTGGCGGCGGGCGGCTCCCCTGTACGCTACGGCTGTGTTATGCCTAGATTTCAAGTCGGTAACGGCTGTCGTATTTCGGGCGCGGGCGCATATGATCAAATCCGAACTGATTGCCGCCCTGGCGGCTGAAAATCCGCACCTGACGCAGAAGGACGTGGAGCGGGTTGTCTCCGTCATCCTCGAGAGCGTCGCTCAGGCTTTGGAGGACGGCGGCCGCGTCGAGCTCCGCGGTTTCGGCGCCTTCTCCGTGCGCAGCAGGCCTGCCCGTCCCGGCCGGAACCCCAAGACGGGCGAGCCTGTCGACGTGCAGGCCAAGCACGTGCCGTTCTTCAAGAGCGGCAAGGAGTTGAGGGCGCGGCTCAACGCTGAGTAGTCTCTGATCGGGGCGCGCAACGACGCCCGACGGGAGCCGACGACGTGAGCATCTTCAGCGAATTCCGCGCTTTCATTGCGCGCGGCAATGTCGTCGACCTCGCGGTCGGCGTGATCATCGGCGCGGCGTTCGGAAAGATCGTCACCAGCTTCGTGAACGACATCGTCATGCCGCCGGTCGGATGGATCGTGGGCGGAATGGACTTCACCGAGCTGAAAATTCCAATCCGGGCCGCCGATCCCGCGCACAAACTCGCCGCCGTTTCGATCAACTACGGCGCCTTCGTGACCACGGTGATCCAGTTCCTGATCATCGCCTGGGTGATCTTCCTCCTGGTCAAGGGTGTGAACTCCCTGCAGCGGAAGGAGGCCGACGCGGCCTCGGCGCCGCCCGCGCCAACGACCAGTGAGGTCCTGCTCACCGAGATCCGCGACCTGCTCGCCGCTCCGAACAAGGCGGCCCGCAGCTGAACCGGTCGGCCCGAGCGAAGATCTGCGGCCTGCGCACGCCAGAGGCCGTCCAGGCCGCCGCCGAGGGCGGGGCGGGCTTCGTGGGATTCATGGTCTTCGAGCGCAGTCCCAGGAACATCGCCCTGCAGGAAGCGGCTCGCCTTGCCCTGCCCATTCGTGGACAGCTGCGAATCGTCGCGGTCACGGTCGATCCAACCGACGACCTCGTCGACGAGATCGCCCGAGAACTGCGGCCGGACCTCATCCAGCTCCACGGCCGCGAGACGCCGACGCGTGTTCGCGAGGTGGCGGCCCGCTCAGGAGCGGGCGTCATCAAGGCGATCTCGGTCTCCGGGCCGGAGGACCTTGCCAGCGTCGAGGCCTACGGCGACGTGGCCGACCACCTGATGTTCGACGCCAAGCCGCCCTCCGGTCTGGGTCGTCCCGGCGGGGGCGGGACGCCGTTCGATTGGACGATCCTTTCGGATCGGCGCTTCGCGCGTCCCTGGTTCCTCGCGGGTGGGCTCGATCCATGGAACGTGGCGGAGGCGCTTCGGGTCACTGGCGCCCCGCTGGCCGACGTTTCCTCTGGCGTGGAGCGTGGCCCGGGACTAAAGGACCCGGCTCTCATCAGGGCCTTCCTCGAACAGGTTGGCCGCGCCTGAAGACACCATGACCTCAGCCGCTTCCCTCGGCCTCGACACGCGACCGAACGACTACCGCGCCTGGCCCGACGCGCGAGGCCGGTTCGGCGAGTACGGCGGTCTCTATGTCCCCGAGACCTTGATGCCCCTCGTGCTCGAGCTGGGGGAAGCCTATGCGACGGCCAAGGCCGATCCCGCCTTCCAGGCGGAGGTGGCGCACTCCCTGCGCACCTATGTCGGACGGCCCAGCCCCCTGCATCTCGCCCAGCGGCTGAGCGACCATCTCGGCGGCGGCCGCATCTACTTCAAGCGCGAGGACCTCAACCACACCGGCGCCCATAAGATAAACAACTGCATAGGCCAGATCCTGCTGGCCCGGCGGATGGGCAAGACGCGGATCATCGCCGAGACCGGAGCGGGCCAGCACGGCGTGGCCACGGCGACGGTCTGCGCTCTCTTCGGCCTGCCGTGCGTCGTCTACATGGGCGCGGTGGACGTGGAGCGTCAGGCGCCCAACGTCCTGCGAATGGAGCTGCTGGGCGCCGCGGTGCGCCCGGTGACCAGCGGGTCGGCGACCTTGAAGGACGCCATGAACGAGGCTCTTCGCGACTGGGTCGCCAATGTCGAGGACACCTATTACCTGATCGGCTCGGCGGCGGGGCCACACCCTTATCCGGTGATGGTCCGCGACTTCCAGACCGTGATCGGGACCGAGGCGCGCGACCAGGTGATCGAAGCCGAGGGCCGGCTGCCGGACGCGCTCGTCGCCTGCGTCGGCGGCGGGTCCAACGCCATTGGCCTGTTCCACCCCTTCCTCGAGGACGAGGGCGTCAGGATCTACGGGGTCGAGGCTTCGGGCGAGGGAATGAGCGGGCGGCATGCGGCCGCGTTGAATGGCGGCCGGCCCGGCGTGCTGCATGGCAACCGCACCTACCTCCTGCAGGACGCGGACGGCCAGATCACCGAGGCCCATTCTATCTCTGCGGGTCTCGACTACCCGGGAATCGGTCCCGAGCACGCCTGGCTGCACGACATCGGTCGCGTCTCCTACCTGACGGCGACGGACGCCGAGGCCCTGGCCGCCTTCCGCCTCTGCTCGCGCCTGGAGGGGATAATTCCGGCCCTCGAGTCGGCCCATGCCCTCGCGCGCCTGCCGGAGATCGTGGAGGCTGTCGGACGGGACGGTGTGGTCGTGCTGAACATGTCCGGACGCGGCGACAAGGATCTGGCGACGGTCGCGGCCATGGGAGATCAGGCGCGATGAGCGACCGGATCGAGACGCGCTTCGCGCGGTTGCGCGAGGAAGGGCGGGCCGGCTTCGTCGCCTATGTGATGGCCGGCGACCCGGACCTCGACCGCTCCCGGGACATCCTCCTGGGCCTGCCCGCCGCGGGCGCGGACATCATCGAACTGGGCGTCCCCTTCTCCGACCCGATGGCGGACGGCCCGTCGATCCAGCGCGCGGCGCTTCGGGCGCTGAATGCGGGGACCACACTCGAGCGCGTCTTCGACCTGCTGCGGGATTTCCGCCGCGCGGATGCGTCCACGCCCGTCGTCCTGATGGGCTATCTCAACCCTCTGCTCTCGATGGGCTACGCCAGGTTCGCTCGCATCGCCGCCGAGGCCGGGGCGGATGGGGTGATCATGGTCGATTGTCCGCCGGAAGAGGCCGATCCCCTCGCTGACGCGCTGGACGCCCAGGGCCTCGCCCTCATCCGGCTCGCCACGCCGACCACCGACGCAGCGCGACTTGCGGTGGTCGCGCGCCGCACGCGCGGATTTGTCTACTACGTCTCGGTCGCCGGAGTGACCGGCGGCAAGGCGGTCGACGTCGCGGCCGTGGCGCCCCAGGTCGAGCGCGTCCGCGCCGCCAGCGGCCTCCCTGTAGCGGTTGGCTTTGGCATCCGCACGCCCGAGCAGGCCCGCGCCGTGGCGAGGGTCGCCGACGCCACGGTGGTGGGCTCGGCCCTCGTCGACGCCGTCGCCGCCGCCCTCGAGGCGGGCGAGGATCCGGCGGCGTCGGTGCGCAGGACGGCGAGCGATCTGGCCGAGGCTGTCCACACCTCCAGACGCGAGCCGGCCCATGGCTGACGACGAAAAGCCCCGCGCCCCGCATCAGGAGCGTCGTGGCTGGCTGGCCCGCCTTGCCCCGGGTGTGCGCAGGCTGGTCACACGCCGCGAGACACCGGACAACCTCTGGGAGAAATGCCCGGACACCGGCGAGATGATCTACAGGCCCGACCTCGAGGCGGCCCTGTGGGTGACACCGTCGGGTCGCCACATGCGGATCCGATCGGACCTCCGCTTCACCTACACCTTCGATGACGGAAAGAGCCGGCCGATCGCCCTGCCGCGCACGCCGGACGATCCGCTCGGCTTCAACTACGGCAAGCCCTATCGGCCCAGCCTGGCGTCGGCCCGCAAGGCGACGGGCCATCAGGACGCCATGTCGGCCGCCGTAGGTGAGATCGGCGGCGTCGAGACCGTGGTCCTGGTGCAGGATGTCGCCTTCATGGGCGCGTCCCTTGGCGTGGCGGCGGGCGAGGCCTTCCTCGCGGCGGTCGACGAGGCGGTGCGCCGTCAGGCGCCGTTCGTGATCTTCGTCGCTTCGGGCGGCGCGCGGATGCAGGAAGGCGCGCTCTCCCTCATGCAGATGGCGCGGACCACCCTGGCGATCCAGCGCCTGCACGCCGATCGCCTGCCCTATATCGTCGTGCTGACCGACCCCACCTATGGCGGGGTGACCGCGTCCTACGCCATGCTGGGCGACATCCAGCTTGCCGAGCCGGGCGCCGCGATCGGCTTCACCGGACCGCGGGTGATCGAGCAGACGATCCGCCAGACCTTGCCGCCGGGCTTCCAGACCTCGGAGTTCCAGGCCGACCACGGGATGGTCGACCAGGTTGTCCTCAGGAAGGATATCCCCGGCGTGCTCGCCTCGATCCTCCGCACCCTGATGGCGGGCCGCGCGCGGCTCCGGGCGGCCTGAGCGGATCGCCGTGTCCCACGACTACGACGCGATACGGGCCTCCGACGGCGTGATCCGGCGCCTGCGGGCTCTGCACCCGTCATTGATCGACCTTTCCACCGGGCGAATCGAGCGGCTGCTGACCGCGCTCGGCCGACCCCAGGACCGTCTGCCCCCGGTGATCCACGTCGCCGGGACCAACGGCAAGGGCTCCACGGTGGCCTTCCTGCGCGCCATCGCCGAGGCCGCGGGCCTGAGGGCGCACGTCCTCACGTCCCCCCACCTCGTCCGCTTCGCCGAGCGGATCCGCCTGGCGGGCGAACTCATCTCCGACGAGGCGCTCGAGGGACGGATCGAAGAGGTGGAGGCCGCCAACCGCGGCGAGCCGATCAGCTTCTTCGAGATCACCACCGCCCTGGCTTTCCACGCCTTCGCCCAGACACCGGCGGACCTCTGCATCGTCGAGGTAGGCCTGGGCGGCCGTTTCGACGCCACCAATGTCTTCATGGCCCCCGCGGTC
The DNA here is from genome assembly GCA_036488995.1 of Caulobacteraceae bacterium. GTDB lineage: Bacteria > Pseudomonadota > Alphaproteobacteria > Caulobacterales > Caulobacteraceae > Acaudatibacter. The sequence goes on along the minus strand of DASXGQ010000060.1, from coordinate 1,067 downwards.
ACCGTGATCACGCCGGTCGACTACGACCACCTCGAGTGGCTCGGGCCGGAGCTCTCCAAGATCGCCTGGGAGAAGGCGGGGATCATCCGCCCGGGTCGCCCGGTGGTGGTCTCCCGCCAGCAGGAAGAGGCGCTGGAGGTCATCGAGCGGGAGGCCCTCGCCCTTTCAGCGCCGATGACCCTGATGGGCCGTGATTTCGACGCCTGGGAAGAGCGCGGCCGCCTGGCCGTCCAGACCGGTGACGCCTTCTTCGATCTGCCGGCGCCCTCTCTTCGGGGCGGGCACCAGTTCGCCAACGCCGGCCTCGCCGTGGCCGCGGTCCGCGCCCTCGGGGACGCCCGGATCGGCGAGGCGGCCCTGGGTCGGGGCGTGGCCTCGGCGGTCTGGCCGGCGCGGTTCCAGAGGCTCGACCGCGGTCCGCTCGCCAGGACCGCCGGCGCCTCGGACCTCTGGCTGGACGGCGCCCACAATCCCCACGCGGCCATCGCGCTTGCGGACGCCTGCAGTTCCCTGAGCGGGCGCGACGGGCGGCCCGTGACCCTCGTGGTGGGGATGCTCGGGCGCAAGGACGCCCGTGGCTTCTTCGAGCGACTCGGGCCCCTGGCGCCTCGGGTGCTGACCACGGCGTTCAGCTCGCCCAACGCCACGCCCCCCGACGCCCTGGCGGAGGCCGCGCGCGCCGCCGGACTCTCGGCCGACGTCGTCGATGGCGTCGAAGCTGGGGTGGCGGCGGCCGCCGGTCAGGCGGGGCCGCCGCCCCACATCGTCATGGCCGGCTCGCTGCACTTCGCCGGCGATGTCCTGGCCATGAGTCCGGAGACCTGGCCAGTCTGAGCGAACGTCTCAGAGCCTGATGCGATTGCACGGAACAGATGCGAGCGCTGAATCAGGCTCTGCACTTCTAAATCTAGAGCAAATCACCCCCGTTCAGGCGATGCCGTCTGAACGGGGTTTGCTCTAGGCTGCGGTCTTGACGCCCGTCTCCGCCAGCCAGTCGAGGATCTTGCTCTTGGGCATGGCGCCGACCTTCATCGACGCCATCTGGCCGTCGCGGAACAGCATCATCG
>DASXGQ010000054.1:0-13104 GCA_036488995.1 Caulobacteraceae bacterium | reverse complement strand
GGTTGATACCTTCGCGTTCTCCCCGATCTATGTAGTGAGTGAGCGGATCTTGCGGTGTGTTTTCCGGGCATTTCGACGACAATTGGGCAATATAGTAGTTTACATCGAATGAGTGTTCGAGTTCGGACCGAATTGTGCTAGACAATTGGTCAGTCATGTCTATGTCGTCGCCCATCGTGACGTTTCTATATCTGCGGTACTCGGCCAATGTCTTGTTACAAATCATGACGCGCCGAAGCTATCGTCGATTTGCATCGTCGAGATTCTTGGAGACTTGCCCCACGCCGGCCCTGTAGCGAGAGACCGGATGTGTGGCAACGATCCACACCGCCGCGGACCCCGTTCTGTCGCGGTTAGCGGGAGTGGTTCTCGGCAGGCCATGACGCCGCAGGTCCGCCAGGGGCAGGCCCGGCTATCTTGTCGTTCGGGGGCGAACCGCAAATAGCCATCGGGGCTACAACTCGTAGGGATTGATCTGGATTGCTCGTGCGCCGGCTGAAATTCATCCAAACGGTTATCCGCGCGCACGCGGCCCGCGATGGCGCGCGGTTCGGCGAGGCGGCCCGTTTGTATCGCGAGGCGTTGGCGGTTGAGCCGCGGCGCAACGGCGTGCGTGTCCAGATGGCCAATATGCTCAAGGACAGCGGTCAGCACGCTGAGGCGGAGCGAGCCTATCTCGACGCCCTCCAATCGGCCCCGCGAGAGGCCGACATCCACCTGCAATTGGCGCGTCTGCGGCTGGCGACCGGGCGTCGCGCCCTGGCGCTGGAAGGCTTTCGGCGGGCGATCGACCTGGATCCGAATTCGCCGGACGCCGTGCGCGAATTGGCCGCCGCAGGGGACGTCTCGGCCATGGCCCCAAAAGGCGGAGCCGGAGAAGGCGTCTTAAAGTTCGAGGAACTTTACTTCATCCGGGCAAGACTCGAAGCGCTTGGCGATGAATTGAGTAAGATCCGCCGGCATCTTCCCGAGACTCTGGCGAGCGCAGCGTTCCCCGTCGGCGGATATCGGGAGATGCGGGCTCTGTTCGACGTGCCGCCTCCTGTCGAGCTCGAACCCGGCGGTTCGCGACCGACGGTCGCCGTTTTCATCGATGCGGGCCTGGCGCGCGACCTGGGCGCTCTTCATCGACAGATCACCTCGGTTGTGAGTCAGTCGTACGCCAACTGGAGGCTGGCGATTGCAGGCCATGGTTCGGAGCAGCGCGCCCTGGTCGAACGGTTCGCTTCCGGCGATCCACGGGTGTGCTGGGTCGACCCTGCGGACGGAGATCCCGAGCCGGAGAGGCGAATGGCTTCGGAAGTCGGCGCCGACTGGATCCTCCTGACCGAGCCCAACACGACGTTCCACCCACAGATGTTGGCGTGGATCGCGGCGGTCGCTGGCCGGCTCCCGTGCCAGGCCGTCGTCTTCGACGCGGAACGCGAGGGCGCCGGCGGTACGCTCGAATTGCAGGCCCGCCGGATGTTCGATCGCCACTCGCTGCGAGAGGCGAATGTGTGGGGGAACACCTTCGCAATCGAAGCGGACCAGTTCTCGAGACTTGAGGGCGCATCTGAGGTCGGGACGCTGAGCGAGCGTCGCCGCAGGCTCCTCGAGGCGCTGCCGAGCGAGGCCATAGTCGCCCACATCCCCCTCCCGCTGTCGCGCTGCTGGCAGATCGAAGAGGACCGTCACGCCGGGGCCCCCTCAGAGTTCGCGCCCGCCAGCCCGGTCGGGCATTCCGACGTTCCGATCTGCGTGCTCATTCCGACGCGGGACAACCTGGGGGATGTCAGCGCCTTCGTCGAAAGCCTGATTCAGCTCGCACGCCGGCCGGACCGGCTTTCGGTGCTGCTCGCCAATAATGGAGATGGCGCCTACGGCGCGCTTCTGCGGGAGCGCTTCGCCGGTCTTTCTTCAGTCCGAATTGAAGATGCGCCAGGCCCGTTCAATTGGTCGGGCCTCTGCAATCGTATGGCCACCGGGACGGACGCCCCGCTGCTGGTTTTTGCGAACGACGACATGCGGATGCTCTCGGCGGACTGGGACGAGCTCGTTCGCGGGCTCCTCGCCGAGCCGGAGGTCGGGGCCGTAGGGGCCCGACTTCTTTACGAGGATCATACGGTCCAGCATGCAGGGATTCTCTTCGACTGGAACGGCTCGACGATCCACGACGGTCTTCATCAACCCGCGGACGCCGAGGGACCCGCCGCACGCTGGAGCACCACCCATGAGGTGAGCGCCGTGACCGGGGCGTTCCTGGCGACGCGCCGGTCAGCGTTCGAAGCCGTTGGCGGGTTCGATGCGGGTCGGCTTGCGATCTCGTACAGTGATGTCGATTTCGCCCTGAGGTTGCGCGCAAGGGGCATGCGGATCGTGTGGTCGCCCCGGATCACGGCCATCCACCATGAATCCAAGACCCGCGGCCTCGATCATCTGGACGCGGCCAAGGCCGCTCGGGATGCGGAAGAGCGGCGCACTCTGCTGACGATCTGGCCCGGCGCCCTCGACTTCGAGCCAACGCTCAATCCGTTCTGGCGCCAGACGATTCTTCCCCATCGGCTGTTGTATTGGCCTTCAACGGAACGGGTCTGGGAGTATCTTCAGGCCACGACAAAGGCCAATCCCTGGCTGGTGGCGCAGGGATCGCAGAGCGTTCAATAGGCCGGGCTGCGGGGCTTGGACCTGCTCAGCCTCGGGCGCCGAAGGCAAGGGATCTGCCAAGCCGACTCCAGAACCCTGACGGGCGGCTCGTCGCCTCGACGAGTTGCCTTGCAAGGCTCTGTGATTGGCCAAGCGCGGCCGAGAGCTCGCGTCTGGTCTGTTCGAGCTCCGCGTTGGTCGCCGCCAGAGCCTCTCTCGCTTCCACGCGCTCCGCTGCGACCGTCTCGAGCGTGCGGCGGTGTTCCCCCAGCCACGCCAGATGGTCTTGTTCCATCTCCGCCAGCTGGGCGCTCGTCCGTTCGCTTTCGACCCTCGCGTGTTCGCTGTCCCTTCGGGCCGCCTCGACCGCGGCTTCGGATTCGCGTGCGTGCGCCTCGGCGGCCATCGCCTGCCGCTGAGCAGCTTGGGCCCGTTCCCGCTCGCGATCGCCGTCCCGGCGAGCGGCCTCGACCGCCGCTTTGGCTTCGCGTGCATGCGCCTCGGCGGCCATCGCCTGCCGCTGAGCGGCTTGGGCTCGTTCCCGCTCGCGATCGCCGTCGCGGCGCGCCGTCTCGGTTGCCGCTTCGGCTTCGCGTGCGCGCGCTTCGGCAGCCGTGGCCTGCTGCTGCGCCGCCTGCGCCCGATCCTCGAGGTCGGCAGCCCGTTCCTGCGCGCGTTCTTCGTCCCTGCGGGCCGCCTCGACCGCCGCTTCAGCCTCGAGTGCGCGCGCCTCCGCAGCCGTTGCGCGTTCCCGCGCTCGTTCGAGTTGCTCGACCACCGCCGTGTGCTCGGAAACCGCTTTGACCCTTAGCGCTTCGAGGGAGCGGTTGGCCGACTCCAGGACACCGCACCGAGCGCTCAATGCGTCCGCCTCGTCCCTGACATTCATCAAAAGATGCGTCAGCTCCGCCAGGTCGGCCCTCGCAGCGCCAGCATCCTCGGTCGACTCCTTCAGGCGGAGGGTGAGCGCGGTTAGCTCGGATCGAGCCGTTTCCAGGTCCGCGCGCGCCACCTCGGTGACCTCAGCGGCGTCGGAGAGTCGATGTCTCAACTCGGCTGTGTCGACCCGTGTCCTGGTGAGTTCGACTCGCATGGCCGCCGAGGTGGAGTGCGCGTTGCGCAATTGCAGTTCGATGGCGGCGCGCCTCTGACGCTCCAGATCGAGTGTAGACTCGGCGGCGACAGCCCGCGCTTCAAAGGCCTCGGTCTTCGCCCCCGCCGCCTCCTGCGCCTGGGCGAGTTCGGCGATCTGCTCGCTCGCGGCCTGCGCAAAGGACGCCGCCGCGGCGGCTTCCACACGCGCCGCCTCGGCGATGCGCTGGCTAGCCCTGCCCGCCCGGTGCGCATCCTCAAGGGCGATCCGGGTCAGCCGGGCGGCGTTTCGTTCGGCGGCGAGACGCCGGTCGTGCAGTGCGAGTTCACGCCCCGTCTTGTCGAGGATCGCCCCGAAGGCGTCTTCCAGATCGTCGAGCCATCCGCCGAGTTCCCGGGTCGCGTCGACGTTCCAGGGCTCTTCCCGACACGCGGAAAGTAGAAAGTTGTAGAACCGGCCAACCCGAGGCAGCTTATCAAGATCACCCTGGTGGCTCGTCTTTCCAGCGCCGAGGCTTTGCGCCTGCTGGATGAGGTCTGCGCAGGCCTCGCTTGGGCGCATGGGGAGGCTCACCCCCATCGCGCGCTCGAGGCGGTCGAAGACCAGGTCCGTGCGCGTTAGAAGATCCTCGAAGCTCACGAACACCCGGCGCCGCCCGCGCGCGCCGAGCTCACTGGCCAGGAGATAGGTCGACCAGTTGAGGACCTCGAGGCTGGGTTCGTCCGCCTCAGGGCCCTTGAGCGTCGCAACGACCTCCAGCGGGTGACGAACGACAATGACGTAGGTCACCTGGATGGTCTCGTCTTCCACCGCCTGACGCCAAAGGTCGGCCGTAAGAGAAAGCGAGGGATCCCCCAGGGCGATGAACCTGGCGTGGCCGTAGTCCATCCGGACGGCCTCTCGCGCCTGCGGGATCCAGGTTTCGCCACTGGGAGACAGATTCCGGGCTCCACGGGCCCCCAGTGGATTCGTCGGGTTTACTCCGAGTTCGCTCAGGATCCTCGAATTGACTCGAGAGACGTGAGACGTCGTCGCGTGCGCCCCATCAGGCGACAAGCCGCCGTCCAAAGTTGTGGCGGCGCCAGCGGCCGACATCATCCGGGCAAACAACTCAACGCCCGAACCGTGCGCGCCGAGAATGAAGATCGCGTCGCGACGCTCATCCGACATACCAGACCCCGAAACCATTCGCCCCGCCGGACGCGCCGGCATGTTGTCGCCCTTGCGCCTTTTGGCGAAGGCTCCAGGGTTAGGCAACGCTAAGCGAACGTCCCGAGGGGGCGTGCGTCATCAAGGCGCGAAGCCGCGAAGGCTAAACCCGCGCTAGTTACGGTTCCACGGCCGCGGCGGACACGCGCCGTTCAAGGGTCACGGGCGCCGCGAGCGTAGGCGGGGGGCTGAATTTGATAGAGCTTGCATGCGCTCCGAAGGGGCGAGCGCCATCGCATTGGCCGGTCGGCGAAATGGACCGCCTAGCCGCGGACCATGGGTTTGGCCGCTACGTGGCCGCCCCGTGACGGACTCTCTCGTCTCGAGGGCGGACGCGGCGCGGGATCGCGGCGAGCTTGAGGTCGCGGCGGCGCTGTATCGCCGATACCTGGATCGCCACGGCGGCGCGTTCGCGATCTGGGTGCAGCTCGGACACGTGCTCAAGGACGCGGGAAATCCGGCGGCGGCGCTGGCGGCCTATGGGCGGGCGCTTGGACTGCGCCCCAAAGACCCGGACCTTCTTCTCAATCTCGGTCACGCCCACAAGCTGATGGGTCATCGGGATGAAGCGGTCGCCTGCTACCGTCGCAGCTACGAGATCGATGGCGCCCAATCGGCGGCTGACGAGCTGGTCGCCCTGGACGCTCCTGTCCCAGCGGGCTTCGGGATCGTCCCCGCGGACGCGTCCGTCGCCTCCTGGCCGCCGCTCGCCGCCATCGGCCGGCTGCTCAGGACGCCCGTCCTGCGCAGCGTCCTGGCCCAGGCCGATGCGGCCCGGGATCGCCGGCAGTGGACCGAGGCCGCCGAGCTCTATCGCGAATATGTCGAGGCGACGCCACGGGCCTTCGCCATCTGGGTGCAGCTGGGTCATTCGCTGAAGGAGGCGGGTCGGCGCGAAGAGGCGCTGAGCGCGTACGAACGCGCCCTGGCGCTGGACACCGGCGATGCGGACCTGCTGCTCAATCTTGGCCACCTGACCAAGCTGCTGGGCCGGCTGAACGAGGCCGAGGGTTACTACGCGCGCAGCGCTGCGATTGACCCGGCCGGTCCCGCAACCGGGGAGTTGCGCCGGCTCGGCGCCAACATGGCGTGCGAAGAGCCGGGTGAGAGCCCGCCGCACCCGGTGGGTTTCGTCGACCGGGTGGAGGGCTCGGTCGTCGTGGGCTGGGCCTGCGATCCCAGGTCGATGGACGCGCCGGCGCGGCTGGAGTTCGTCTCGGGCGGCGCGGTCGTGCGGACGGCCGAGGCTCACCTGGATCGTCCGGATGTGGCCTCGTTCGGATTCGGGCGCGCGCCGCGCGGGTTCCGCGTCGATCTCAGCGACATCCTCGAGCGCGCCCACGACGAGATCGATGTCCGGATCGCGGGCTCCACCTGGCGCCTCGAGCGATCCCCTATCCGCACGCCGCGTCCGCGCACGCCGTCCGCGCCGCGACAGCGCCGCGGGGGGGCTGACAAGGAGCCTGACCCACTTCAGGTGCTCCACGCCTCGGATTGGAGTCTGCCCGCCCCGCCGGTTCGGACGATCGCGTTCTACCTTCCCCAGTTCCATCCGTTTCCGGAGAACGACGCCTGGTGGGGTCGCGGCTTCACCGAGTGGACCAATGTCACGCGCGCCGCCCCGCAGTTCGCCGGCCACTATCAGCCTCATCGGCCCGGCGAACTCGGTTTCTACGATCTGCGGGTGCCGCAGGTTCAGCATCGCCAGGTCGAACTGGCCCGTCGTTTCGGAGTCTCGGCCTTCTGCTTCTATTTCTACTGGTTTTCCGGGCGGACCTTGATGGAGAGCCCGCTTCGCCGGTTTGCGGACGATCCGGCGATCGATTTTCCCTTCTGCCTTTGTTGGGCCAATGAGAACTGGACCCGTCGGTGGGACGGCCTGGATTCCGAACAGTTGATCGGTCAGGCCCACAGCGCCGAAGACGATTTGGCTTTCATCAGTCATGTCGCCGACTACATGACCCACAGGAACTACCTGCGGGTGGACGGCCGACCGGTGTTGCTCGTCTACCGCGCCGAGTTGCTTCCCGACGCCGCCGCGACCGCTCGCCGATGGCGCGACTTCTGCCGCAACAGCGGGGTCGGAGACATCTATCTGGTCTGCACGCACGCCTTCACCGAGCTCGATCCTCACGAGGTGGGGTTCGACGCGGCCGTCCAGTTCCCGCCGAACAACACCCACCCGCGCGAGTTCGAGACGGAGATCGACTTCGATCCCGCGTTCTTCGGGCGGACGTTCGATTACGCGGACTCCGTCGCCAAGGCGGAGTCCTTCGAACCGCCCGACTACCCGCTGCTACGGTCGGCCTATCCCGGATGGGACAACACGGCCCGCAGGGGCGGCGAAGCGACGATATTCGTGAACAGTTCGCCGCAACTCTATGGCCGTTACTTCGAGTCCGTCGCACGGCAGACAATCGCGGCCCACGCGGACCTCGAGAATCGACTGGTCTTCGTCAACGCATGGAACGAGTGGGCGGAAGGCGCCCACCTCGAGCCCGACGAGCGATATGGCTACGCCTACCTCGAGGCGACGCGAGTGGCGTTGGCGCGCGCCGCCGCTACGCCGCATCTCAGGATCCCGCGGTATGGCGCGCCCGAGGCGCGGCCGCCGTTGGCGGTTATCGTCCACGCCTATTACCTCGACATCCTGCCCGAGATCCTTTCCCGCTGCGGATCTTATGAGGGGCAGGCGCACTTCGTGTTCACGACCCCGCCCAGTCAGTCGTCGCAACTGGAAGCCATGCTGGAGGGGTTCGCCCATTCGTATGAGATCCTGCCGGTCGACAACCGCGGGCGCGACGTGGCGCCGTTTCTGCAGGCCCTTGCCCACATCTGGGAGAGGCGGTTTCGCTACGTGCTGAAACTGCACACCAAGAAGTCCACGCATCGCGGCGACGGCGGCCAGTGGCTTCAGGAGTTCCTCGGCGCCTTGGCCGATGGACGACGGCTGTCGGCGATCATAGCCACTCTCGAGCATGCGCCCGACATCGGCCTCGTGGGACCGGCGAGCCAGGTACTCCCAATGAATACTTACTGGGGCAGTAACGCCGCGCGGGTCCAGGCGCTGGCCCGACGGCTGGGCGTGGACGACCTCGATTTCCGTAACAGGCTGTTCATCGCCGGCACTATGTTCCTGGCGCGACTGGAGGCCCTGGAGCCGCTGATGGCCCTCAGCTTGACTTCGGCGGATTTCGAGATCGAAGAGGGCCAGGTCGACGGCACGCTCGCCCACGCGCTGGAACGCCTGATCAGCGTCGCGGCTGACGTTGCGGGTTTCGAGGTGGCCGGCTCCGAAGTCGGCGCGCGGGGAGATGTGCGCCTGCGAAGCCAGGCGGCTCGGGACTTCGCATTCGCCGTCCCCACCCTGGCGGACGCGTGAGAGGATTGCAGAAATGGGCCTGAACGCCATCGGAGCGTCGGACGGCGCAGAGCCGACGCCGTGGTACATGCGGCCCGACCAGTTCGAGATGAAACTGTCCGGCCTGCGCGATCCGGAGACACTCGCCGACGCCCGGGCCTTCCTGCGCGATGGGTTCGTCGTTCTGCCGGGTTCGCTGTCCGCGGATTCCTGTGACGCTGCTCTGGATCAGTTCCGCGCATTCGAGCGGCGGAACGAAGCCGTCTGCGCCGCCAACCGCGACAGTGACGGGCACTATCCCCGCATCGTGAACCTCCACCTGGCCCTGCCGGGCCTGAGGGAGCTGTTCAGTCGAAATGCACGGGCGCTGAAACTGCAGGACTTCCTGTTCGGCGACGAAACGGTTCTCTACACGTCGCTGTTCTACGAGCGCGGATCTGCTCAGGAACTGCATCGCGATACGCCGTACTTCTGCACGCGACCGGAATATCGCTACTTCGGAATGTGGATCGCGCTTGAAGACGTGGATGAAGACAATGGGCCGCTGATGGTGATGAAGGGCGGCCACTTGATGCCCGAGCTCGACCGCGGCGCTATTGCGCGGGAAATCTTCGGATCGCCTGAGGACGCCCAGCCCAACTCGCTGGCGGCCTGGGTGACTTATCAAGACCGGGTCGCGGCAGAGGGACGCCAACTCGGGCTGCAAGTGGAAACCTTACCCGCCTCACGGGGTTCGACGATCCTGTGGCACCCCCAACTGCCCCACGGCGGCGCGCCGATCCGCGACATCGCTCGCACGCGCTTCAGCCTGGTGATCCACACCACGCCGGTGGGCACGCCAGTGTACCACCAGGATGCTTTCTTCGATCCGGGCCGCTCGCTACCCCTGGAGCCCGGCTGGTCATACGAAGCGACGCGGCACCGGCGCTACGCGGCTCATGCGTCGGTGTCGTTCAACCACCAGCAGGACTTTGAGGCGGCGTCGCTCGGGGCATTCTGAGTCTCTCCCCCGCCCTGCTCCTGCGCAGGGTTCCGCCCACCAAGCCCGCGCCAAGGATCATCATCGCCCATGCGGCCGGCTCCGGAAGATGGCTCGCCAGGGATCGGTTTGGCGGAGACAACGGCGCAATAGTCCCGGAGGAGATTGCCGGAGGGATGGCGGCCATGTCGTTCGGGGCGGACGTCTCGTTTCGGCCGCGGTCGCCCGCGCCGTCCGCGGTGTTCGGATTGGCGGGCTCGCCCCAACTCGTGCGGTCACCGCCGCCGGGGGTCGCGACGCCTTTCGCGCCGGGGTCGGCGGATTGGTCGAAGTTCAGGGTCTGAGAGGCCACAGCAGGGCGCGCGCCCGGGGCAAGGTAGGCGGCCAGAAAAGCTGCGCAGGCGGTCGCGAGACGTCGGGGCATTCGAGGTCCCCCCACTCCCTATTTTGACAATGTCTTGGGCCGAGCCAATAAGCTCAACCATGGCATGAATTCGCCGCGTCGAATGGTCACATGATCGTAATATACGGACGCACATTGTGAGTGCCGCCCAAGCTCATGGCCCGTCGTGGCGCAGGCTTCATTGCGGAACGTGGTCAAGACCACGATCCATCGTGACGTCGATCTCCATGATCGACGGAAAAATCTGCAATATGAGCTCTATTAAATTGAATTTTAGCGTGAGATCTCGCGTCCACAGATCGCGAACGCTTTAGCAAGGTCTGTACGGCGTGTCGGGACAGATCGGGCCAGTCGCTCGTCAAGGCGGGTGGCGTTCGCCGCGACGCGCCGTATAGCAGCGCCAAGCTTGAGCGGGGAGTGGGGATGTCGCGACGCGGCGCGGAGTTTCTTTCGACGTGCGCGTTCGCGGCGCTGGCGGCCGGGGCGGCGCTGGCGGAGGAGCCGCCGGTTTCGGCGCCCGCAACACAGGGGCCCGTCTCTTCGTGGTTCAGCCAGGTGCTCGTGGACGGCCGCATCGAGACCGGCGCGACCTTCAATCCGGCCAATCCGGTCACCGGCGTGAACTTCGGCCAGCTGTTCACCGACAAGGCCAACCAGCTGGTGCTCAACCAGTTCGACCTGCGGGCCGAGCGGGCGCCGGATGTCACTCTGGGGCGCCCCGACTTCGGCTTCGCCCTTGAGCTCTACTACGGCTTGGACGCCCAGTTCACCCACAGCTGGGCGATCGACCAGACCTCGATGGGGCGTAATCAGTTCGATCTGGTCCAGGGCAATCTGCAGGCCTTCGTTCCGCTGACCCATAGCGTGGGTGTCGAGGCGAAGGCGGGGATCTTCGTCACGCCGATGGGGTTCGAGCGCCTCGATCCGCGGGAGAATTTTTTCTATTCGAATTCGTACATCTTCAACTTCGGCTTGCCGTGGAAGGCGACCGGCGTCCTGACGACCACCCACCTCGGCCGGGATGTCGATGTCTATCTGGGCTACGACACTGGGGCGAACGCCTGGCTGGGTCCGAGGGGCGGCTATGACGACGGCCGCCCGCACGTGCTGGGCGGGGTCGCGGCGCGCCTGGGCGAGGCGACGATCAAGGCCTTCACCCACTTCGGGCCGGAGGACACGCCGCTGGCCCTTCCGCCGGGGGTCAATCCGTACAACAAGCTGCGCTTCTACAACGACCTGATGGTCAGCGGCCCGCTGGGCCCACGCCTCGCCGCCGCAGTGGAGCTCAACTACGTCGAGGATGAGGGCCTGCACGCCCATGGCGGCGGGGCGGCGGGCTATCTGACCTACGACCTCTCGCCGCGCCTTTCGCTCGGCGCGCGCGTGGAGGCCTGGCGCGATGCGGAGGGGGCGTTCGTCGCCTCATATCCGGGCAACCTCGACTATCTCGACCAGGAGAAGGGCCAGCCCAACCACGCCTTTCATCCCGGGCCGGCGACCTATGGCGAGGCCACCTTCGGGTTGAACATCCGTCCAGGCTCGGTCGTGGGTCCGGACGAGGTCCCGGCCCTTGCGGACTCGCCGTTCGGGCAGCTGACCGTCCGACCGGAGATCCGCTTTGACCGCGTGCTGGCGGGGGCCTCCGGCTTCGGCGCCTATCCGGGCTCCGCGCGCGGCCAGGTGACCTTCGCCGTGGACGTGGTCGTGCCGCTGATCTTCCAGAAGCCGGGTGGCGAGAAGGACAACTTCGCCGGCAGCCTGCCGGCCGAATCCGATATGGAGCAGAGTGGGGCAGGGGCGATCCTGGCGGCGGCGCGGGCGTTCCGCGAGCCTCAGGAAGCTGGCGGTGAGCCCTTTCAGGCGATCGACCGGCCGCAGGTCCTGATCACCAACCCTCAGGTCGTTCAGGACCTCGACGGCTATGCGCCCAACGTCATGCTCGCGCGCTCGGCGGACGGCCCGGCCCTGGCGCCCTATGTGCGCGGCCTGGGCGACGCCGCCCCCCACACCGGCCAGGCGCCGTCGGTGGGCCTGACCCTGGACGGGGTGACGATCGACGGCGCCTTCGCCCAGCTGATCGATCCCTGGGATCTGGCGGGAATGGCCGTCTCCTACGGCCCCTCGGGCCTCGACCGCGGGCGGGAGGCCGACGCGGGCGAAGTCGACTTCACGAGCGTCGCGCCCAAGCGCGCCTGGGGGCTGGATGCGCAGTACGCGTTCGAGCAGGGCTTCCATGCCGGTGACACGCGCCTGCGGCTCGACGCGCCGGTGGGCGATGACGCGGGCCTGAAGCTGACCCTCTCCCACCGCCAGCGCGACGGCTACGACACCAACGTCTATACCGGCGATCCGCTGTACGGGCGCGAGGAGACGACCTTCGGCCAGGCCAGGTTCGACTGGAGCGTCACCCCGCAATTCGAGGCGGACCTCTCCATCGCCGCCGGCCACCTGGACGGCGAGGGCTTCCCGTACTCGGTGGACGAGGGGCTGGCGAACTACCAGACCGCGGCGGACCAGCCCAATGGCGAGAGCCTGACCGCCCAAATCTACAGCCTGATGCTCAAGGACAGCTCGGTGCTCGGCGAGCTCTACTCGATCACCGCCTATGTCCACGAGAACCAGAACACGGCGCAGGACCTGGACGGCGGCTGTGCGCCCTCCGACCTGGGTGGGCTTGGCTGTCCGATCTTCGCCAATCCCCTCGTCGGTGCGCTCGCCGCCTCGGTGGCCCAATCCTATCGCCAGGTGACGCAGGAGCTGCGCCTCGACCACGACTTCGGCGCCTTGGCCACGCTGCAGACCGGCGGCTTCTTCATTCATGACGAGACCGATCGAGCCCAGCTCACGCGCACGGCCGCAAACGCCGTGGCGCCGGCCCCCGCCGCCGGCCAGGCCGCTTCGGCGCGGGAGACGAGCTGGGCCGCCTTCGTCGGCCTCGCCGTGCATCCGACGCGCCGGCTGACCCTGCAGGGGATGGCGCGCTTCGTCGACGCGTACGAGGCGGACGCCCTCTCGGTTGGGCCGGGCGCGTGGACCGGGCCGGTCGATCCGGCGTTCGCCCAGAGCACGCATTCGAACCGCCTGCTCAGCCGTCTGGCGGCCGATTATCAGCTGACGGACGAGGTGCGGTTGTTCGCCGACCGCACCACGGGATTCCGCCCCGGCGGCCTCTCGCTCGCTGCGAACTTATCCGAACGCGTCCCCGGCCAGAGCAATTTCGACCCCGCCGATCCGGGCGCGCAGTTCGCGAACTTCGGGCCGGAGAGCGATGTGTCGTACGAGGCCGGCGCGTCGCTGCGGGCATTGGACGGGCGGCTCACCGGCAGGCTCACCGGCTACGTCATGCGGATCCGGAGCCTGCAGTCGAGCCAGATTGTCCTGACCCCCGGCTATGGTCCGGCCTTCGACACATATGTGCTGAACCTGCCCCGCGT
>DASXGQ010000220.1:0-3937 GCA_036488995.1 Caulobacteraceae bacterium | reverse complement strand
CGTCGAAACGCACAGGGTGACGATAGCGCCGCCCGCGCGAGTCCCACAGGGCTAGCTGTGCGACTTCGCGACCTACCGACCGAAGTCCCGGGCGTCGAGCGGGGGACCGTCGCCGATGACATCGAGATTGCCACGCCCGGGCACGAAGTTCGCCTCGAGGCGAATCCCGTCAGGATCCTCGAACAGGATCGAGTAGTAGCCGGGCGCCCAGGCGTCCTGCTGCGGCGCATGGAGGATGTTCACTCCTCCTCGTGCGACCATGGCGTCGTGGAGAGCGTCAACGTCGGCCGCCGAACGGAGGCGGAAACACAGGTGGTGCAGGCCCACGCGTCTCTGGTCGAATCCGTCCGCCGACAGATCGGGATCCGCCGGCGTGATCAGCACGCCCGTGCGACCGCCGATGCAATAGAAGCTCCGCTCCGAGTCGTACTGGATCGTCATTCCGAACGTCTCGTGCAGCAGCCAGCGGTAGAAATCGCGGCTGGCGCGGAAGTCCGTGACGCTCAGCTGGAAGTGGGCGATGCCGTTGATGTCGATCATGGAGCCCTCCGCGCCGTCCTGTTCCGCCGGCTCTTCTTCTTGGTCAAACCGCCGCGGCGGCAGGCAAGTCGGAAAGAGCCGGCGAGACGCCGGCGGACCGGAAGGTCGGAGGTCCGGGAAGACTACTCCGCCGCAAGCAGCTTCGCCCCGGGGACGTTCGCCCGGCGGATGCGGTAGTTGGCGATCCGCTCCTCGATTTCTCCTCGGAAATGCAGGAACAGGCCCTGGATCGGCCAGGCCGCCGCATCGCCCAGGCCACAGATCGTGTGGCCTTCAACCTGGCTGGCGACGTCGAGGAGCATGTCGATCTCCTTCGGCTCGGCTTCGCCGGTCGTCATGCGCTGCATGATCCGCCACATCCAGCCGGTCCCTTCCCGGCACGGGGTGCACTGGCCGCAGCTCTCGTGCTTGTAGAAGTATGAGAGGCGCGTGATCGCCGCGACGATGTCGGTGGACTTGTCCATCACGATCATGCCGGCGGTTCCGAGGCCCGACTTGCGCGCGACGAGGTCGTCGAAGTCCATCAGCGCTTCTTCGCACTGCTCGGCCGGGATCATGCGGACGGACGAGCCGCCAGGGATGATCGCCTTCAGATTGCCCCAGCCGCCGCGGATGCCGCCGAAGTGGGTCTCGATCAGCTGGCGCATCGGGATGCTCATCGCCTCCTCGACCACGCACGGCGTGTTCACGTGGCCCGAGGCGCTCATCAGCTTGGTGCCTTGGTTCTTGGGCCGGCCGAAGCTGGCGAACCAGTCCGCGCCGCGACGCAGGATCTCCGGCGTGACAGCGATCGACTCGACGTTGTTCACCGTCGTGGGGCAGCCGTAGACGCCGGAACCAGCCGGGAACGGCGGCTTGAGGCGTGGCTGACCCTTCTTGCCCTCGAGGCTCTCCAGCAGCGCCATCTCGTCGCCGCAGATGTAGGCGCCCGCGCCGTGGGTGACGCGGATATAGCAGTCCCAGCCGTGGACGTTGCCGTCGCCGATCAGCTTGGCCCGCGTCGCTTCCGCCAAAGCCGCCTCGAGCCGCTCGCGCTCCAGGACGTACTCGCCGCGGATGTAGATGATGCAGTCGTGCGCGCGCATGGCGTAGCAGGCCAGCAGGCACCCCTCGATCAGCCGATGAGGATCGTTGCGCATGATCTCCCGGTCTTTGCAGGTCCCGGGTTCCGACTCGTCGGCGTTGACGACCAGGTAGTGCGGCCGCTCGCTCTCCTGCTTGGGCATGAAGGTCCACTTCACGCCCGTGGCGAAGCCCGCTCCGCCGCGGCCGCGCAGGCCCGACGCCTTGATCTGGTCGCAGATCCATTCCGGCGTCTGGCGCAGCATCTCGGTGGTCGCGTTCCAAACACCGCGCTGCTTAGCGCCTTCCAGCCCCCAGTCGCGGAAGCCGTGCAGGTTGGTGAAGATGCGGTCCTTGTCTTCGAGCAGTCCGGGCATGGGTCGTTTCTAACGGTCAGGGTCGAAGGGGTGAGATCTCACGTAGGCCGAACGCCGCACGATCGCAAAGGCGAACAGGGCCCAGCCTATGAGGATGATGACGAGGCCGGCATAGACCATCCAGTGAGGGACGCCCCGCACATAGTGGCCCGAGAGCATGACAAGGACGCCCAGGAGGCAACCGACGAATCCGGCGTTCTGCAGACCACGGGCGTAGGCGCGAACGGCCGCCACATAAGCGTGCCGCGCCTGGTCGTTCATCAGGCGCTCGCCGGCGCCGGCAGGTTCGGCAGCCGCTCGATCGGTTTGGCGCGCGAGCCGTCATAGAGGGCCGGATCGATGAGCATCTTCTGCTCGCCCTCGGGCGCCGAACCGTGCCGGCCGATCGTCGAGCCGGGCTCGGGATGCTCGCCGGCTGCGAAGCGATCCAGCAAGCGCCCAAGCGTCTCGACCGTCAGGTCCTCGTAATAGGCGTCATGGATGGCGACCATCGGCGCGTTCGCACACGCGCCCATGCATTCGACCTCCTCCCACGAGAAGCGTCCATCGGCGGAGCGATGGTCCTTTGGACCGATGCGCTGTTCCAGATAGTCCTTCAGGTCATTGGCGCCGCGCAGCATGCAGGGCGTCGTGCCGCAGACCTGGACGTGGGCGACGCTGCCCACCGGCGCGAGTTGGAACATTGTGTAGAAGGTCGCGATTTCGAGGACGCGGATCACCGGCATGTCGAGCATCTCGCCGACCACGCGGAGCGAGGGCTCAGGCACCCAGCCTTCCTGCTTCTGGACCAGCCAGAGCAGCGGGATCACCGCCGAACGCTGACGGCTGGGCGGGAACTTGGCGATCCAGCCCTTCGCCTCCTCGGCGTACTTTTCGTTGAAGGCGAAGGAGGCGGGCTGCTCCTTGGCGAGGCGACGCACGCTCACCTGTCGATCTCCCCAAAGACAATATCCAGCGATCCAAGGATGGCGGAGACGTCGGCCAGCATGTGCCCGCGGTTCATCCAGTCCATCGCCGACAGGTGCACGAAACTCGGCGCCCGGATGTGGCAGCGGTAAGGTTTGTTGCCGCCGTCGGCCACCAGATAGACCGCGAACTCGCCCTTGGGCGCCTCGACCGCGGCGTAGATGTCGCCCTCGGGCACATGATAGCCCTCGGTAAAGAGCTTGAAGTGGTGGATCAGGGCTTCCATCGACCGCTTCATTTCGCCGCGGCGCGGCGCGGTGATCTTGTGGTCGTCGGCGAGGACCAAGCCCGGCGTCTTGCGAAGACGCTCGCAGCACTGGCGCATGATCTTCACCGACTGGCGCATCTCCTCCATGCGGCAGAGATACCGGTCATAGCAGTCGCCGTGCACGCCGAGTGGGATCTCGAAATCAAACTCGTCGTAGCACTCGTACGGCTGGTTGCGGCGCAGGTCCCAGGCGATCCCCGAGCCGCGCAGCATCGGACCGGAGAAGCCCCAGCGGATCGCCTCTTCCTTGCTGACGACGCCGATGTCGACGTTGCGCTGCTTGAAGATGCGATTGGGGGTGATCAGAGCGTCGATGTCGTCGAGAACCGCCGGGAAGCTCTGGCACCAGAGGTCGATGTCCTCGATCAAGGCCGGCGGCAGGTCCTGGCGCACGCCCCCTGGCCGGAAGTAGTTGGCGTGCAGGCGCGCGCCCGAGGCGCGCTCATAAAACACCATCAGCTTCTCGCGCTCCTCGAAGCCCCACAGGGGCGGGGTGAGCGCGCCGACGTCCATCGCCTGGGTGGTGACGTTCATCAGGTGGTTGAGGACGCGGCCGATCTCGCAATAGAGCACGCGGATCAGCTGGCCCCGGATCGGGACCTCCAGGCCGGTCATCTTCTCGATGGCGAGCACATAGGCGTGCTCCTGGTTCATCGGGCAGACGTAGTCGAGCCGGTCGAAATAGGCCGTGGTCTGGATGTAGGGCCGCGCCTCCATCAGCTTT
>DASXGQ010000207.1:0-70387 GCA_036488995.1 Caulobacteraceae bacterium | reverse complement strand
GTGGTCAACGAACCGCTGGTCCTGGGCTTCCCACAGCCGCCAGTCGCCGCCGGGATAGGTCGGAGAGATCGGCCGCGCCCGGTAGGGGACCGGGTTGGACGGGTCGGAGACGTAGGTACGCGAGCCCGCCTCGGTGTTCGTGGGCGCCTCGAAGCTCAGTAAGCCGTCGGCATGGAGGTATAGGGCCGTGGGGCGCGCGGCGGCGGGTGGCCACTGCGCATAAGATCGCCAGGCGTTCGAGCCGGTCTGGAAGGTGGTGACGACGGCGGAAGGCTTCTCGCCCTTGCCCCACAGCCAGTATCGGAAGAACGGCGCCTCTACATTGGCGGCGTAGGCGGCGGCGGTGTCCTGACCCAGCGGGATGACGCCCAGGTTCGACCAGCTGTCGGCCCGCCACTGGCCGTGCGCCCACGGGCCGGCGACCATCAGGGCGGTGTTGTCCGGATCGTGCTGCTTCTCGGCGCGGAAGATCCGCCAAGGCCCGAAGGGATCCTCCTGGTCCCAGAAGCCTGCGACGTTGAGGTTGGGCACGGTGGAGGCGTGGATGGCCGACACCCAGTCCTGGGACTTCCAGAACGCGTCGTGGTCGGGGTGATCGATGGCCTCGCGGAAATAGGGGATCTCCCCGTGCAGCCAGGTGGCGTCGATCTGTTCGGGCGAGCCGGCGCGCAGGTACCAGGAATAGGTGTCGTGCTCGTCGAAGGCGAAGTGGGTGTTGGCGGTCTTCGCCTGCTCTTCCATCACCGCATATTCGAAGTCGTAGCTGAGCCGGAACGCACCGTAGCGGTGGTCGTCGTCGTTCATCCACTGATCGCCCGGCGAGGCCTGTTCGCTGATCGCCTTGAGCGCCGGATGCGGGTTCAGGAGCATGGCCGCGGTGGTGTAGCCGTCATAGGAAACGCCCAGCGCGCCGACCCGACCGTTGTTGTTCGCCACGTTCTTGACCAGCCAGTCGATGGTGTCCCAGGCGTCGCGGGTCTCGATCGTGCCCTCGCCCGGGATGAGGCGGTCGTCGCCGGAGATCGTGAAGGTCCCCTCGGACTTGAAGCGGCCGCGGATGTTCTGGATCACCAGGATGTAGCCGTCCTTGACCAGCGGCTGGAGCGAAGGGGGAAGGGCCGGCGGCAGCTTGTCGGGTACGCCATAGGGAGTTCGGCGCAGGAGGATGGGCAGGGGCTCGGAATGGCCCGCGGGGCGCATGATCACTGTCTGCAGCCGGACCCCATCGCGCATGGGGATCATCACCTGCTCGAAGCTCCCCAGTGGCGAGGGCGTCGGCGCTGCGGCGGACGCGGGAGGCGTCGGCGGCAGGGTGGCGGCCGGCGCCGCGCTGGCAAGCGCTAGGGCGGCAAAGACGGTCTCAGGCCTCATCATTCCCCCTGGCGTGTCGTCCCGTAGAATTCACCACCAAGACACCAAGGACACAAAGTCTTCTTGAGGCGCTTCGCGCCGGACCTCGACAATCGCTGACGACCTGCGCCGAAGGCGCATCAAATAATCTTGGTGTTCTTGGTGTCTTGGTGGTGAAAGAAACCTCTCAGACCTACGAGCGGTAATCGCCGTTGATGGCGACGTATTGCTTGGTGAGATCGCAGGTCCACATCGTGGCTTCGGCGCGGCCGATGCCGACGTTCACGGTGACCTCGAGCTCGCTGTTTTTCATGTAGGCGCTCATCGCCGCCTCGGAGTAGTCGTGGGCGACCGCGCCCTTGCGGGCGGCGACGTGCGGGCCGAAGCAGACGGCCATGTTCTCGCGTCGGACGGGCTCGTCGGCCTTGCCCGCGGCCATGACGATGCGGCCCCAGTTGGCGTCCTCGCCGGCGAAAGCGGTCTTCACCAGCGGGCTCTCGGCGATGGAGCGGGCGATTTTCCGCGCGGAGGCGGGAGTCTTGGCGCCCTCCACGTTGATCCTCACGAACTTGGTCGCGCCCTCGCCGTCGCGAACGAGCTGGAGGGCCAGGTCGAGGAGCACGCCCTCGAGCTTCTGACAGAAGTCGGCCAGGCGCGGGTCGCTCGCGCGCGAGATGGGCGGTCCGGTCCGTTGGGTGGCGAACACCAGCAGGGTGTCGTTGGTGGAGCGATCGCCGTCCACGGTCACGCTGTTGAAGGTGCGCACGGTCATCGCCTCGACCAGGGTCTGCAGGGCGGCCGGCGCGATCCGCGCGTCGGTGACCACGAAGGCCAGCATGGTGGCCATGTCCGGGGCGATCATGCCCGAGCCTTTGGCGATGCCGGCGATACGGACGGTCTGGCCGTCAACCTTCGCCTCGGCGAAGGCGCCTTTCGGGAAGGTGTCGGTGGTGGAGATGGCGCGCGCGGCCTCCTCCCAACTCGCATGGGCGCGAGCCATTGCGGGAATGTGCGGGGTGACCTTCTTGTCGTCGAGGATCTGGCCGATCACGCCGGTTGAGGCGAGCATCACCTCGGTGCGGGCGCAGCCGATCGCGCGGGCGGCCGCGGCGGCGACGTGGGCGGCCGCCTTGGCGCCCGCCTTGCCGGTGAAGGAGTTTGCGCAGCCGGCGTTGACCACCAGGGCGCAGGCGGCCGGGCCCTTCTTCAGCTTGGCCTTGCACCAGTCCACCGGAGCAGAGCCGACGCCGTGGCGGGTGAACACGCCCCCCACGACCGTCCCGGGATCGAAGCGCATCAGCAGGACGTCGTCCCGCTCGCGCGGATAGAGGCCGGCGCTGCCAACGCCTATCGCCACGCCAGGCACCTCGGGAATGGCGGGAAACGGAACGGCCAGGGGCGAGACGGGCAGGGGCGCCGAACTCACAGCCGCGCGCCCCAAACCGGCGTCGCTTCGAACCTTGCCATCATCCATTACCCCGTCCAAAGGATCGCCCCATTCGCGCCATGGTGCGGATTTTGGGTGCGCGTCAAGCGAGGAGGAACCGGAAAAGATGAAGCTCTACGAGTCGATCGGGCCAAATCCGCGAGTGGTGAAGATGTTCATCGCCGAAAAGGGCCTGGAGATCCCGCGCCAGCAGGTCGACCTGATGGCTGGAGAGAACCGCAAGGACGCGTACAAGGCGCTCAACCCGAGCGGCACCACGCCGGCCCTGGAGACCGACGAGGGCGTGATCCTCGCCGAGATCACCACGATCTGCGAATACCTGGAGGAGCTGCATCCGAACCCGCCCCTGATTGGGACTACGCCGATGCAGCGGGCGGAGACCCGCATGTGGATGCGCCGGATCGACCTGGGCATCCTCGAGCCCATGGCCAACGGCTTCCGCTATTCCCAGGGCCTGCAGATGTTCAAGGACCGCATGCGCTGCATTCCGCAGGCGGCCGAGGAGCTCAAGGTCTGCGCGCGCGAGAAGCTTGAGTGGCTGGACGACAAGATCGCCGGACGCCAATGGATCGTGGGCGACCGCTTCACCCTGGCCGACATCGCCCTCTACGCCTTCCTCGACTTCGGCGCCCAGGTGGGCCAGCCGCTGGAGGCAAAGAACACGAACATCGCTGCGTGGCAGGAGCGGGTGAAGGTGCGCCCGAGCGTGGCGGCGAGCGCCTAGGGGGACGGTCCCCTCCTCGGTTGGCGCCGTAATCCCCATCCGTCCCGCCGCTCCGCGTCGGGCCACCTTCTCCGGGAGGGGAAGGAGAGCGCGTTTCGTTTCAAGATCTTATCGCTCTCCTCCCCCTTCATGGGGGAGGTGGCCGGCCGAAGGCCGGTCGGAGGGGGAAAGCGGCCGCCCCGATCGATTTGACTCATCAGCAGCGGGCGCCCATCTGGCCGTGATCGGCCGGCTGCGCTCACGCGCGCCTCGTCAGCGCCGAAAAGACCCGCTAGACGTCAGTTTTTCCCTTTTCGGACGCCGCCGCCAAAAACGATGCTCGACCTGAAGAAACTGTTCGGCTCCTCCAATGACCGCAAGGTCAGGACGATGATGGGCAAGGTCGCCCAGATCAACGCCCTGGAGCCCAAGATGTCGGCTCTTTCGGACGAGGCCCTCCGCGGCAAGACCGAAGAGTTCAAGCAACGTCTCGCCAATGGCGAGACTCTCGAGCAGCTGCTCAACGAGGCCTTCGCCGTCGTGCGCGAGGCGGCAAAGCGGACGCTCGGCCAGAGGCCCTACGACGTGCAGATGGTCGGCGGCATGGTGCTGCACAAAGGCGGCATCGCCGAGATGCGCACCGGCGAGGGAAAGACGCTGGTGGGCACCTTGCCGGTCTATCTCAATGCCCTGGCAGGAAAGGGCGTGCACGTCATCACGGTCAACGACTACCTGGCCTCGCGCGACTCGGAGTGGATGGGCCGCATCTACCGGTTCCTCGGGCTGTCGGTCGGCGTAATCGTCAACGGCCTGTCGCAGAGTGAGCGCCAACGCGCCTATGGCAGCGACATCACCTACGGCACCAACAACGAGTTTGGCTTCGACTACCTGCGCGACAATCTCGCCTATGACGTGGCCGAGATGGTCCAGCGGGGCCACCACTTCGCGATCGTAGACGAAGTCGACTCGATCCTCATCGACGAGGCGCGTACGCCGCTGATCATCAGCGGACCGACCGAGGACCGGTCGGAGTTCTACCGGACCATCGACGCCCTCGTGAAAGATCTGGTGAAGGATCCGGAGACCTTCGAGCACGACGAGAAGCAGCGTCAGGTCCTGCTGACCGAGCCGGGCTCGGAGACGGTCGAGCGGATGCTGGAGGAGGCCGGTCACCTCGTCGACGGATCGGCCGGCCTGTACGACCCTGCCAACGTCAGCGTCGTCCACCATGTCAACCAGGCGCTGCGCGCCAACGTGCTCTACCTACGCGACCGCGACTACATCATCCGCCAGGGCGAGGTGATGCTGATAGACGAGTTCACCGGCCGCATGATGCATGGCCGACGCCTGTCCGAAGGCCTGCACCAAGCGATCGAGGCCAAGGAAGGGGTGGAGGTCCAGCCCGAGAACCAGACTCTCGCCTCGGTGACGATCCAGAACTACTTCCGCCTGTACGAGAAGCTGTCGGGGATGACCGGCACCGCAGCGACCGAGGCTCAGGAATTCTTCGACATCTACAAGATGGACGTGGCGGAGATCCCGACCAACCGGCCGATCGCGCGTAAGGACGCCGACGACGAGGTCTATCGAACCACCGCAGAGAAGAACAACGCGATCATCGCCCAGATTGAGGAATGCCATAAGCGCGGCCAGCCGGTGCTGGTGGGCACGGTGTCGATCGAGAAGTCGGAGCAGCTCTCTGAGCTGCTCAAGAAGCACAAGTGGAGCGACGACGCCGGCAAGAGCCATGTCGGCCTGCCGCACAGCGTCCTCAACGCCCGCTACCACGAGCAGGAGGCGCTCATCGTCGCCGACGCTGGCGTGCCCGGCACGGTGACCATCGCCACCAACATGGCCGGCCGGGGCACGGACATCCAGCTCGGCGGAAACGTCGACATGCGCCTTGCCAAGTGGCGGACCGAGCAGACGGGCCTGGGGATCGAGCCCTCCTATGACGATGAGAAGGAGGAGCGCGCCCGCATCGAATCCGAGATCTCCGATCGCAAGGTCCAGGCGCTGGCGGCCGGCGGCCTGTTCGTGCTGGGCACCGAGCGCCACGAGAGCCGCCGTATCGACAACCAGCTGCGCGGCCGCACCGGCCGCCAGGGCGACCCGGGACAGTCCAAGTTCTTCCTCTCCTGCGAGGACGACCTGCTGCGCATCTTCGCCGGCGAGCGCCTGGACTCGATCATGCGCACCTTCGGCGTCGAGGAAGGCGAGGCGATCACGCATCGCTGGCTCAACAGCGCCATCGCGACCGCCCAGAAGCGCGTGGAGCAGCGCAACTACGAGATCCGCAAGAACCTGCTCAAGTACGACGACGTGGTGAACGACCAGCGCAAGGCCGTGTTCGAGCAGCGCCGTGAGTTCATGGACGCCGAGGACGTCTCGGCGATCACGACGGAGATGCGCCACGACACCATCGTCGATCTCGTGGGCCGCCACCTGCCGCCCAAGGCCTATGCCGACCAGTGGGACATCGAGGGGCTGACCGAGCGGGTGCAGGCGATCCTCGGCATGGATCTGCCGCTCGCCGACTGGGCCGCGGAGGAGGGCATCGCGGACGAGGAGATCCAGGAGCGCCTGACGACAGCCGCCGACGAACGGGCGGCCGAGCGCGAGGCGGCCATCAGCCCCGAGCGCATGCGCGCCCTGGAGAAGAACTTCCTCCTGCAGATGGTGGACATGCAGTGGCGCGAGCACCTCACGCACCTGGACCACCTGCGCAACGTCATCGGCCTGCGCGGCTATGGCCAGCGCGACCCGCTCAACGAGTACAAGACCGAGGCCTTCACCCTCTTCCAGGGCCTGATGGGCGATCTTCGCCAGGAGGTCACCCGCTGGCTGATGACGGTGGAGTTTCGTTTCGCCGAGCCGGAGCCCCCGCCCGTCACGCCGGCGTGGGAAGTCCATCTCGACCCCACCACGGGCGAGAACGAGCGCGCCCTGGAGGTCGCCGGCGCCGCCCTCCTCGGCGGTTCCGCCGCCCAGCGCGCGGCAATCCCTCTGGCCGCCCTTCCCGAAGGTTTCGAGCGCACCGGCCGCAACGCCCCCTGCCCCTGCGGATCAGGCAAGAAGTTCAAGCACTGCCACGGCGCGCTGGTGTAGAGCGCTACAGCGCCGTGCGTACGCTGAACAACTCCGGGAAGAACGAGGCGGAGAGGGCGCGGCTGAGATAGGTCGCGCCTGACGAGCCGCCGGTCCCGGACTTGAAGCCGATGATCCGCTCCACCGTCTTGAGGTGGGCGAAGCGCCACTGCTGGAAACGGAACTCCAGGTCGACGAGCTTCTCGGCCAGCTCGTAGAGGTCCCAGTGGCGCTCGGGGTCCAGGTAGACGGCGCGCCAGGCGGCCTCCACGGAGGGATCGGGCTGGTGTGGGACGCGCCAGTCGCGATCGACCACCTCCGGTGCGATGTCGAAGCCGCGTTTGGCGAGAAGGCGCAGGCACTCGTCATACAGGCTGGGTTCGGCCAGAGCCTGCACCAGGGCCGCGTGGTTCTTTTCGCCCTCGTGCAGGCGGACGTGCGCTTCGTCCTTGGCTCCCATGAGGAACTCAAGCATCCGGTACTGGTGCGACTGGAATCCGGAGCTCTGTCCCAGGTGAGGGCGGATCGCGTGGTATTCCGTGGGCGTCATGGTCGCCAGGACGTCCCACGACTGGATCAGCTGGCCCTGGATGCGGGACACCCGGGCGATCATCTTGAACGCCGGCCCGAGGTCGTCGCGGGCGATGTGGGCGCGCGCGCCCTGCAACTCATGGATCGAGAGCTTCAGCCAGAGCTCGGAAGCCTGGTGAATGATGATGAACAGCAACTCGTCGTGCTCGCCCGAGAGGGGGTGCTGCGCCCCGAGCAGTTCGTCGAGAGCGAGATAGTCGCCGTAGCTCAATCCACGCCGCGCGCTCTCGCTGTTCATATCGTCACGTCCTCTCACACGATGCTAGCGCGCGGAGCTCCGGCGCGGGAGTCGACCCTTCGAATCCAGGCCGGATAAGTAGGAGCTGCCCCCTCATCCAGATCGGATCATGTCAGAATTATAAATAATTGTAACGCAGGCTTTTCCGGTCATTATTGTCAACTGGTAATCGATAAGCATCGGTCGTCAGTTGACTTCCTCTGGCTCGATTGCACTGATGAGCTAACCAAACCAAGCGCTTCACCGTAACTCGGAGTGGTGAATTTGCTCAGGAAGGCGCAGCTCGCAAGCCGGTTTGAACGTGCGGCCGCAGAACCGCCGTTACAACCCGCGCTTATCGTCTCTTCGCTCACGGCCCCGCCGGTCTTCGACCCGCACGGGCGGCGGTCCGACCCGGTGAGGCGTCTGGAGAGGCGCGCGATCTGGATCTCCGGCGTCGGCCTTTCCGTGTGGATCGCGTGCGGGCTGGTTATCCAGTTGGGGATCCCGCTCCACCGGATCATCCCCTGAGCGAGCGGTTCTGCGGGCGCGTGTGGCGCGCCGGCGTTCTCACCCACTCCCCGCGTTCATCCTGAACCTCGCCAGGGGTTCCGGCGAGCGGACTACGGGGTTAGAAGGCGCCTCAAACGAAGGCGCCGTATGCCAGACGATCAGTCAACTTCGCCCTTGAGCGAGGTCTCCCTCACCCAATTGCTTGAACTTTTTGGGAAGGCGCTGGCGCGGATCGCGCCCGACCACCCGCCGCCCGGCCCCGCCGAGCGCGAGTTCGTCGCCCACGTCCTAGAGGACTATCGCCCCTCCGAGCTCCCGGACGTCACGGCGCAGGACATGGCCGCCGCCCTGGTCGCTTTCTGGCGGCTGGGCGAACAGACCGGCTCCGAGGAGACGGCGGTGCGCCTCGTGCGCGCCCGCGGCGCCGACGGCCGGGATCTGAGGGTCGACCTGCTGGAGATCATCCAGCCCGACGCGCCCTTCCTCGTCGACAGCGTGATGGGGGAGCTGAGCGAGCGCGGCGTGGAGATCCACGCCATGTTCCACCCCTTGGCCGGCCAGGGGGAGGCGCGCCGCTCGATGATCCAGGTCTGGCTGGCCCCCGTAGGCGAGGAGCGCCGCGAGGACCTGATCAATGGCGTGCGCGAGACCTTGACCGACGTCCACACGGCGGTGTCCGACTTTCCGGCCATGCTCGCCCTACTGGCCAGGTGCATCGGCGAACTCATCCGCGCCGCGCCGGGAGATCCGGGGGACCTGGCGGAGGACATCGCCTTCCTGCGGTGGCTGGACGACGGCCAGTTCGTGTTCCTGGGCGCGCGGCCCTACGCCTATCCGCGCACGAGCGACGGCGGTTACGCCGCGGAGG
Source organism: Caulobacteraceae bacterium (assembly GCA_036488995.1). Taxonomy (GTDB): domain Bacteria; phylum Pseudomonadota; class Alphaproteobacteria; order Caulobacterales; family Caulobacteraceae; genus Acaudatibacter. The sequence goes on along the minus strand of DASXGQ010000207.1, from coordinate 61,611 downwards.
AGCCGAGCTACGATCCCGCTTCGGGTCTGGGGCTGCTGCGCGACGCCACACGCGTGGTGCTGCGGCGCGACGCCGAGCCCGCGGTTCTCTCGCTCGCGCTGCGCGAGGGCCTGGCCCATGCCGACCCGCTGGTGGTCGCCAAGTCCAACATGCGCTCGCGCGTGCACCGGCGCTCGCAGCTCGACTATATCGGCGTGCGCCACTACGGCCCCGACGGACGCCCCTCGGGCGAGGTGCGCTTCGTGGGGCTGTTCACGTCCGAGGCCTACGACCGGGCCGCGCGTGACACGCCGATCCTGCGGGCGAAGGTGAACGACGTTATCGAGGCGGCGGGCTTCCTGCCGGCCAGCCACAACGCCATGCGCCTGGCGCACATCCTGGAGAGCTTCCCGCGCGACGAGCTGTTCCAGGTCAGCGCCGAAGAGCTGCTGCCGATCGCCAGGGATATCCTGCACCTGTCGGACCGGCCGAGGGTGAAGCTGTTCGCCCGGCGCGACCCTTTCGACCGCTTCATCTCGATCCTGCTGTACGCCCCCCGAGAGCGCTATGACGAGCGCCTGCGCCGGCGTGCGGAGAACATCCTGCAGGAGGCTTATGAAGGCGAGGTCGTCTCGTCCTTCCCGAGCTATGGCGACTCGCCCCTGGCGCGCGTGCACTACGTGCTGCGCGTCACGCCCGGCGCACATCCGGAGCCTGAGCTGGACGTTCTCGAGGCGGAAATCGCCCAGGCTGCGCGGACCTGGGAGGACGAGTTCGAGGCGGCGGTGCGCGCCGATACGGTCATCGACCGTGACGAGACGACGCGCATTCTGCAGACCTGGACCCACGCTTTCCCGATCGGCTACCGCGACCGCTATCCGGGAGCCGAGGGGTTGGCGGACCTGCGGGTCGCCCAGGGCCTGGCTGGCGACGGCGCCGTGGCCGTGCGGGCGTTCCGCAATCCCAATGACTCGCCGCTGCGATTCCGGTTCAAGCTGTATCGCCGCGGCGAAGAGGCCGCCTATCTGGCCGCGGTCCTGCCGATTCTGGCGAACATGGGCCTGTCGGCCCTGTCGGAGGATGGTTTCTGCGCAACGCCGGCCACCGGACAGCGTGCGTGGATCCACGAGTTCGTGGTGGAAGACGCCAACGGCGATCGCCTGACCTTCGCCGATGTGCAGGAGCCGTTCGAGGCCGCCTTCCAGGCGGTGTGGGACGGCCGCACCGAGAGCGACGGCTTCAATCGCCTGGTGCTGGAGCTTGGCGCGCCCTGGCGTGATGCGGCCCTGATGCGCGCCCTGGCCCGCTATCGACAGCAAGCCGGCGTGGATCCCAGCCAGACCGTGCAGGAGCGCGCCCTCGCCCTGCATCCAGAGGTCGCGCGCCTGATCCTGCGCCTGTTCGCCGCGCGGTTCGACCCGGCGACAAAGGCCACCCGCGCCGAGCGCGCGCGCGAAGCGGCCTCCTTGGGCGAACTGATCGAGGACGCGCTGCAGGCGGTGGAGAGCCTGGACCACGATCGCGCCCTGCGCCGCCTGGCCGCCCTCGTGCAGGCGATCACCCGCACCAACTTCTATCAGCCGGGCCACGACGGGTCGGACAAGCCCTACATCTCCTTCAAGATCGCCAGCCGTGAGTTGGCCGACCTGCCCGCGCCCCGACCCTTCCGCGAGATCTTCGTCGGCAGCCCTGTCGTCGAAGGCGTGCACCTGCGCTTTGGACCTGTGGCGCGGGGCGGCATCAGATGGTCGGACCGGCGCGACGACTTCCGCACCGAGGTGTTGGGGCTGGTGAAAGCCCAGCAGGTGAAGAACGCGGTGATCGTGCCCGTGGGCTCCAAGGGCGGCTTCTATCCCAAGCGCCTGCCGCGCGGCGCCTCGCCCGAGGCCGTGCGCGAGGAGGCGGTGCGGGCGTACAAGACCTTCCTCTGCGGCCTGCTCGACCTGACGGACAATATCGACGCCGCAGGCAAGGTCGTTCATCCGCCGAGCGTCGTGATCCACGACGCCGACGACCCCTATCTCGTGGTGGCTGCCGACAAGGGCACGGCGACGTTCTCGGACATCGCAAACGGCGTGGCGCGCGACTACGGCTTTTGGCTCGACGACGCCTTCGCTTCGGGCGGCTCGCACGGCTACGACCACAAGGCGATGGGCATAACCGCCCGCGGCGCGTGGGAGTCGGTGAAGCGCCACTTCCGCGAGATGGGCAAGGACATCCAGACCCAGCCCACCACGGTCATCGGCGTGGGCGACATGTCGGGCGACGTCTTCGGCAACGGCATGCTGCTATCGCCCTGCCTCAAGCTGCTGGCCGCCTTCGACCACCGCCACATCTTCATCGACCCGACGCCCGAACCCGAGGCGAGCTTCGCCGAGCGCCAGCGGCTGTTCGACCTGCCCGCCTCCTCCTGGGACAGCTATGACCGTTCGGTGATCTCGCCGGGCGGCGGGGTCTGGCCGCGCACGCTCAAGTCGGTCCCCCTCAGCCCCGAGGCGCGCGCCCTGCTCGACATCAAGGCTGAGGCCGTCTCGCCCGCCGAGCTCATCAGCGCCATCCTCAGGGCACGGGCGGAGCTGCTCTACCTCGGCGGCATCGGCACCTATGTGAAGGCGAGCACCGAATCCAATCTGGATGTCGGCGACAAGACCAACGACGCGGTCCGCATCAACGCACGCGACCTGAGGTGCAAGGTCGTAGGGGAGGGGGCTAACCTTGGCCTCACCCAGGCAGGCCGGATCGAATTTGCCCTGGCGGGCGGGCGGATCGACACCGACGCGATCGACAATTCCGCAGGCGTGGACACCTCGGACCACGAGGTGAACATCAAGATCCTGGTCGGCATGGCCGAGCGCTCGGCCGACCTCTCGCCTGAGGCGCGCGATCCCCTGCTTGTCTCGATGACCGACGACGTGGCCTCTCACGTGCTGGCGCACAACTACGACCAGACCCTCGCGCTCAGCCTGCTGGAGGCGGAGGGGACCGGCGAGAATGCGGCGGCCGAACAGTTCATGGCCGACCTGGAGGCTCGCGGCCGGCTGGACCGGTCGCTGGAGGGCCTACCGACCGCCCACGCCCTGGCCGAGCGCGCCAAGATCGGCCGCGGCCTGACCCGGCCGGAACTCTCGGTGCTGCTCGCCTATGGCAAGCTGGAGCTGTCGGACGAAATCGTCGCCTCAGAGGCGCCCGACGATCCCTGGTTCCTCACCACCCTGGAGGCCTATTTCCCGGCGGCCCTGAGGCGGTTTGGTTCGGAGATGCGCGCGCACCGCCTCCGGCGCGAGATCATCGCCACCGTCCTGGACAACGACATCGTCAACACGTGCGGCTTCACCTTCGCCGATCGGCTGAGGACAGCGACGGGGTGCGACACCACCGCGCTCGTCGCCGCCTTCGCCGCGGCGCGTGAAACCCTGCGATGCGCCGAACCCTGGCGTGAGGTGGAAGCCCTCGACGGGCAGGTTCCCGCAGCCGCCCAGACCGTCCTGTTCCAGGAACTGGTCTATGTGCTGCGCGGCCAGACCTACTGGCTGGCCCGGCGCGCCGCCCGCGAGGGCGCGCAGGTCCAGGGGTTGATCGAGACCTATCGGCCGGCGGTGGACGTACTGAAGACCCTCATCCCGGCGTGCCTGTCGAGCTTCGAGGCCAAGGCCGCCGTGCGGCGCGCATCGGCCTGGATCAAGATGGGCGCGCCGCGCGGCCTGGCCCATTCCATCGGCCTGATGCGCACGCTGATCCCGTCGACGACCGTCACAGACCTGGCCGCCGCGCAAGATTGGCCGGTCGCCAATGTGGCGTTCGTCTACCACCGCATCGGGGGCCTCTTCGGCTTCGACAAGCTGCGCGCGGCTGCGGCATCGCGCGGAACGGCCGACAGCTTCGAGCGACTGGCAGTGCGCCGGCTGGTGGAGGACATGCACGCCGAACAGGCGGATCTCGCCCGCTCGATCATGCGCTTCGCCGGGCATTCCTCAGCGGATCCGCAGAAGGACCTCGAGGCCGTCGCCGCCTGGGCCGGCGACCACGCCGCCCCGGTCAGGAAAGCGCGCCGGACCCTCGAGGAGATCGAACGGTCGGGCGGCCCCTGGAGCTTCGCCAAGCTTACGATCGCCAACGCGGCCCTGCGGGATCTCGCGGAGGCCTAGGCGAGTCCCTCTCTTCGTCCCTCCCCTTCCGGGGAGGGTGTCGCGCCGAAGGCGCGACGGGTGGGGAAGTGTGGCAAAGACCGAGGCCCTGGGGATGATCCAGACTTCCCCACCCGTCTTCTCGCTACGCTCGAAGACACCCTCCCCAGAAGGGGAGGGACGAGTTGATCAGTGGCGGAAGACGCGGATTCCCGTGAACGCCATGGCGATGCCGGCTTCGTCGGCGGCGGCGATCACCTCGTCGTCGCGGATAGAGCCGCCTGGTTGGATGACGCAGCTGGCGCCCGCCTCGACCGCCTGCAGCAGGCCGTCGGCGAAGGGGAAGAAGGCGTCGGAGGCGCAGGCCGAGCCCTTGGCCAGGGATTGCGGCAGGCCGGCGGTTTCCGCCGCCTCGGCCGCGCGCAGGGCGGCGATGCGGGCCGAGTCGCGCCGGTTCATCTGCCCCGCGCCCACGCCCGCGGTCTGACCGTCCTTGGCGAAGACGATGGCGTTGGACTTCACGTGCTTGGCCACGGTGAAGGCGAACAGCATGTCGGTCACCTCCGTCGGCGTCGGCGCGCGCCTGGTGACGATCTTGAGATCCTGGGCGGTGATGCGCGCGGCGTCGCGCGACTGGACGAGGAAGCCGCCCGCGACCGAGCGGAAGGTCTCGCCGGGGGCGTGGGCGTCGGGGAGGGCGCCGGTGAGCAGCAGGCGAAGGTTCCTGCGCGAGGCGAACACCTTGAGCGCCGCCTCGTCCGCGTCGGGCGCGATCACCACCTCGGTGAACACCTTGACGATCTCCTCGGCCGTTGCGCCGTCGAGCGGACGGTTGACGGCGACGATTCCGCCGAAGGCGGAGACCGGGTCGGTCTGGAGGGCCCGGCGGTAAGCGTCGGTGAGGTTCGCCCCGAGCGCCACGCCGGAGGGATTGGCGTGCTTGATGATCGCCACAGCGGCGCGGTCGGCCGGATCAAACTCGGCGACGAGCTCTATCGCCGCGTCGGTGTCGGCGATGTTGTTGTAGCTGAGCTCCCGGCCCTGAACCTGACGGGCGGTGGCGACGCCGGGACGGGGGTTGGGGAAGACGTAGAGCGCCGCGGCCTGGTGCGGGTTCTCGCCGTAACGCATAGCCTGCCTCAGCTCGCCGGCGATCGCCTTGCGCGCCGGCCACTCTCCCGGCGCCGTCTCGGCCGCGAACCAGGCGGAGATCGCCGAGTCGTAGGTCGCCGTGCGCGCGAAGGCCCGCGCGGCGAGCTTGCGGCGTAGCGCAAGGCTCGTGCCGCCGTCGGCCTCCAGGGCGGCAAGCACCTCGGCGAGGTCCTCGGGCGCGGTGCACACCGCGACGTGGGCGTGGTTCTTGGCCGCCGAGCGGATCATCGCCGGTCCGCCGATGTCGATGTTCTCGACGCAGGTGTCGAACGGCGCGCCGGAGGCCACGGTCGCCTCGAACGGGTAGAGGTTGACGTAGAGCAGGTCGATCGGGGCGATGTCATGCTCGGCCATGGCCGCGGCGTGGGCCGGAGCGTTGCGCACGCCGAGCAGGCCGCCGTGGACCTTCGGGTGCAGCGTCTTGACCCGGCCGTCCATCATCTCGGGAAAGCCGGTGAGGTCGGAGATGTCGGCGGCCTTCAGGCCGGCGCCGATGAGGGCGCTGCGGGTGCCTCCGGTTGAGACGATCTCGACGCCGAGGCTCGCAAGCTTGTGGCCCGCCTCGACGAGGCCGGTCTTGTCGGACACCGAGACAAGGGCGCGGCGGACGGGAACGAGGTCCGGGGCGGGTGGAAAGGCGGGCGCGTCCATGGCGGACTCCTTTGGTCTGGAGGCTCTAGGGAAGGCCCAGGCGCGCGGCGCATCGGGCGTCAACCGCCCCGCCGCGCTCCCCGGTGGTGACCCACCTCGCATCGCCAGTCACGCAGCCCCGCAAGGATAGGGACACGGGCGCTCGCGATCAACGCGGGCATTGGCCCGCCCTATCGTCACGGCTTGGTGTCAGTTCCGCTGCGCAACGCCCGGTAGAGAACGGCGAGGATCAGGAAGAAAAGCGTGTGAGCCGCCGCGAACCAGGCCATTCCGGCGAAGGAAAGGTGTTCGCTTCCGGCGAAGCCCTCACCGGTGAGAGGCAACACCACGGCGGCGTTCAACAGCCACGCAACTGCGGCGTACGCAAAACCCTTGGCCATCGTCCGTCCATCGACAAAGGGGTCGATCGCGAAGGCGTAGACCACGGCCATCGCTAAGCCGACGGCAAGATGAAAGCCCGTCTGAAACAGCACCGAGCCTACGGGCGGGCCGCCGGCGCGTCGCCAGAGGAGGGCGACCCCGGACCGATCGAGCGGCGCGGAAAGCCAGCGGCTGACCAGCCGCAGCAAGCCGCCGTGGGCGGTCGGCAGGGACAGCAAGTCGGCCAGCTTCAATGCGGCGGTGTTGAGAAGGATGGCGACCGCACCAGCTTCGAGGGCCGCCTCCAGTCGACCGCGCATCCCCCTCACTCGCCGCGCCGCATCCGGGCGATGAAAAAGCCGTCGACGCCGCCCTCCAGGTGGTGGGGCAGGATGCGTAGCCAGCCTTCCGGCGCCAGGCTCGCCGGCGGCGCGCCAGCCTCTTCCGGGGCGGCCGGATCGAGGGTGAAGTCGGGGTGGGCGGCGAGGAAGGCGCGGACCTGGGCCTCGCCCTCTTCCGGCTCGAGAGAACAGACGCTGTAGACGAGGCGACCGCCAGGGCGCACGCGGCGCGTCGCCGAGGCGAGCAGGCGGGTCTGCAGCGCAGCGAGAGCGGCGATATCGCCCGGGCGGGCGTTCCAAAGCGCGTCGGGGTGGCGTCGGAAGGTTCCGCTCGAAGAGCACGGCGCGTCGAGCAGAACCGCGTCGAACTGACGCTCGTCGTTCCAGTCGACCGCGTCCACGACCACCGTCTCCGCCGTAAGGCCCGTACGCTCCAGGCCAGCCGTCACGCGGCGCAGCCTTCCGAGCGACTTGTCCAGGGCCGTGACGCGGGCGCCGGCGGCGGCCAGCTGCAAGGTCTTGCCGCCCGGCGCGGCGCAGAGGTCGAGCGCCGTCTCGTCCGACGCCACGGCGAGGAGCCTTGCCGGGAGGGCGGCGGCGGCGTCCTGAACCCACCAGCGTCCCTCCGCATAGCCCGGCCAGTCGGCCACGTCGCCGCGTCGCCGCACGCGCAGCGAACCGCCGGGCAGGGATTCGGCCTCGAGGAGTGCGGCGAGCGCATCGTCGGCGCCGTCACGTGGACTGAGGTCCGTCGCCGGCTCCAGAGCAATCTGACGGGCGACCGCCAGGGCGTCCGGCTCGCCATAGGCGGCAGTCCATCTCGCCAGCAACCAGGGCGGGGCGAGGTTCCTCGGATCGTCGGGCGGCGGCCCGTCGCGCAGGGCGCCCCGCATCACCGCGTTGACCAGTCCCCGCAGGGGCTGCGGCGCCAGGGCGACGGTGGTGTCCACCGCGGCGAAGTCGGGTGTGTCGAGCCAGAACGCCTGGGCCAGGCCGATCCGCAGCAGGTCGCGTACGGGCTCGGGCGGCTCCTTGCGCAGTCGGGCGTCGAGGACGCGGTCGATCGGCCCCAGATGACGCAGGGCCGCCATCGCCACGGCGCGGGCGAAGGCGCGGTCCAGAGGCGTCATGGCGAGAAAGGCTGGCGTGGAGAGGGCGTCGTCCAGCCCGCCGCGGCGGGCGAGCGCGGCCTGGACGAGGCGAAGCGCAGCGAAGCGGGGGTTGGCGGAAGCGGCCTTGTCCATCTCCGCCGCATCCCTGCGCCCGACCGCCGCTGTTTCGCAAGCGCCGGCGGTTTGCAGCCACCGAGTTGGCGGGCCATATCGCGGCCATGAGCCAGGATGTTCCGCCCAACGCCGCGCCGGGCAAGGTGCTCACTCCGGCCGCGCGCCGGGCGCTCGAGGAGGCCGCGCAGAGACGAGAGGCCGAGGCGCGCGCCGCGAACCTGCCGCCCGAGAAGGGCGGCCCCGCCGGGCCCGAGCCCACGCGGTTTGGCGACTGGGAGCGCAAGGGCGTCGCCGTCGACTTCTGACGCCGCCTCGGCTAGGCCTGCGGGGGGATGGGTCCGGCCGACTTCGCTATCAACTTCTTTGTCGCGCTGTTCGCGCTGATCGATCCGATCGGCAACGTTCCTCTGTTCGCGGCGGCGACGGCGGGGACGACCCGATCCGGTCGGCGGCTGACGGCGGTCTACATCGCCATCTTCGCCTTCGCCTTCCTCACCTTCTTCTTCGTGACGGGTCTGGCCCTGCTGAGGTTCTTCGGCATCTCCATGCCGGCGTTCCGCATCGCCGGCGGGATCCTGCTGCTCCTGCTCGGCCTCGACATGGCCCGCGGAGACCTGCTCCACACCGTCGCCGATTCCGAGCGGGAGGCGGCTGAGCTCTCGACCCAGGCGCGCGCCCTGGCTCAGTTCGAGAGGCTCATCGTTCCCTTCGGCATGCCCCTGTTGATCGGGCCGGGAGCCATCTCCTCGGCGGTGATCTTTGCGGAAGAGGCGCGGGCGTTCGGACCCACGGGATGGGCGCTGGGCGTCGCGGTGATCGGCGCCATCGCTGTGCTAATCGTCGCAGCGTTCTGGTTCACCGACGTCATCTCGCGCGCCCTCGGCCGGGTCGGCGCGGCGGTGGTGATCCGCGTGCTGGGGCTCATTCTTTGCGCCATGGCCGTGCAATTCATGCTCATCGGCCTGCGGGACGCGACCGTGAACCTGGTTCGGCGAGACACCGCCGCGCCATACCAGAGCGATCGGCGTCACACTGCCGCGGGGCTCATCGCTCCGGCGCCCCGCGGGGCGCCGGTGATACATTGAGGATATTGGGGGAACCCAGGATGGTTTCCCGCGCATTGCAACAGCTATTCTGCCGGAAGGCTCCTTTCGTGAGACGGTGGCGCATTGAATGGCTCGGGGATCGGGTGTAGGGCGCGCGCCCATCGCCGGAAGCGGAGTCGAGAGGGCGGGCCCGCTTGAGCCGGTTGGAGAAGCACATTTGGATGCGCCTTTAGCGGCTGCGCCACGCCAGGACGCCGAAGCGGCCTCCCCCGGCGGCCTCGAACCCTGTCCCGACGAGCTCCTGGTCGATACGCGTCGGCTGCCGGCGCGCCGGCGCGGCTTCGCGGCCCTCTCGATCGGCGCTGTAGGCGTGGTGTTCGGCGACATCGGCACCAGTCCGCTCTATGCGCTGCGCGAGGCGCTCGCCCATTCGCGGCCGATCGGTCCGCCGCACATGGCCGTGCTGGGCGTGGTGTCCCTGATCCTCTGGGCCCTGACCTTGATCGTCACGGTCAAGTACGTGCTGGTGCTGATGCGCGCCGACAACAACGGCGAGGGCGGCGCGGTGGCGCTGATGAGTCTCGCTCAGCGGGCCCTGGGCGGGCCGACCTTCTCGGTCTTCCTGCTGGGCATCCTCGGCGTCTCGCTGTTCTACGCCGACGGCGTGATCACCCCAGCCTTCTCCGTGCTCTCGGCGGTCGAGGGCCTGAACGGCGTTCCTCACCTTGGCGCAATCCTGGGGCCCCGCGTGGTGATGGTGGCCGGAGCGATCCTGCTGGTCCTGTTCCTGGCGCAGGGCCGCGGCGCGGGTCGAATGGGCGCCTTGTTCGGGCCTATCATGACCCTCTGGTTCCTCACGCTAGGGGCCCTGGGCGTCTGGCACCTGAAGGACGACCTCTCGGTCCTGCGGGCGGTCAACCCGTTCTGGGCGATCCTCTTTCTGGTCCGCAACGGCTTCGTCGGGTTCATCATCCTGGGGGCGGTCTTCCTGGCGGTGACGGGCGCTGAGGCGCTCTATGCCGACATGGGCCAGTTCGGCCGGCGCCCGATCCGCGCCGCCTGGGGGTGCCTGGTCTTCCCGTGCCTGGCCCTCAACTATCTCGGCCAGGGCGCGCTGGTGCTCGAGCATCCGGGCGCGCGCTTCAGCCCGTTCTTCGACATGGCGCCGCATGCGCTCTACTGGCCCATCCTGATCCTCGCCACCACGGCGGCGGTGATCGCCAGCCAGGCGGTGATCACCGGGGCCTTCTCGATGACCCGCCAGGCTGTGCAGCTGGGCCTGCTTCCCCGGATCGAGATCCGCCGGACCTCGGAGACCCAGTCGGGGCAGATCTTCGTCCCGGCCGTCAACGGGATGATGATCGCCGGGGTTCTGCTCCTGCTGGGGATCTTCCAGAACTCGCACCGCCTCGCCTCGGCCTACGGCGTGGCCGTCACCGGGACCATGTTCATCAGCACCCTCGTGACGGTGGTGGTGGCGCGCCGGCTGTGGCGGTGGAACTGGCTGCAGGTGGCGGCCCTGTTCGTGCCGATCTCCTTCATCGACGCCGTCTTCCTCACGTCCAACCTGCTCAAGATCGCCGAGGGCGCCTGGCTGCCGCTGGTCTTCGGCGGCGGCCTGGTGGTGGTGATGTGGACCTGGTCGCGAGGCGTGCGCATCCTCACCGAGAAGACTCGGTCGGACAGCCCGCCGATCGGCGAACTGATCGAGATGCTGCAGCGCCACCCGCCGCATCGCGCGCCTGGCACGGCGATGTTCCTCACCGCCAACCCCGACCTCGCGCCGGTGGCCATGATGCACAACCTCAAGCACAACAAGGTCCTGCACGAGCGGAATGTCCTGCTGACGATCGTGACCGCCGAGGCGCCGCGTGTCGCGGAGGATGCGCGGGTGGTCATCGAGACCATCGCGCCGGAGTTCAAGCGCGTGACCCTGCGTTACGGCTTCATGGAGAGCCCCAACGTGCCCAAGACACTGGCGCAGTGCCGCCGGCTGGGGCTGAAGTTCGATATCATGTCCACCAGCTTCTTCCTGGGACGACGATCGCTCGTCCCGGACGAGCGATCGGGGATGCCGCTCTGGCAGGATCACCTCTTCATCTTCCTGATGAGGAATGCGGCGAGCCCGATCGATTTCTTCAAGATCCCCCCCGGCCGGGTGGTCGAACTCGGCGCTCAGGTCACCGTATAGGCGCAGGCGCCCCTTGCGCCGGAGGCAATGCGACGCTCTTAAGGCGCGCTCGCCCCGCGCCGTCCCAGTTTTCCAGGAGAGACCCGCTTGCCCGACACCGTGAAGAAGGTCGTCCTTGCCTATTCGGGGGGCCTCGACACCTCGATCATCCTGAAGTGGCTTCAGGAGACCTATCGCTGCGAGGTGGTCACCTTCACCGCCGATCTTGGACAGGGCGAGGAGCTCGGACCGGCGCGGGAGAAGGCGCTGTTGATGGGCGTCAAGCCCGAGGACATCTTTATCGAGGACCTGCGCGAGACGTTCGTCCGCGACTACGTCTTCCCCATGTTCCGCGCCAACACGGTCTATGAGGGCCAATACCTGCTTGGCACCTCCATCGCTCGGCCTCTGATCGCCAAGACGCAGATCGAGATCGCCCGCAAGGTCGGCGCCGACGCGGTCTGTCACGGGTCCACCGGCAAGGGTAACGACCAGGTTCGCTTCGAGCTCAGCTACTACGCCCTAGAGCCGGACATCCGGGTCATCGCGCCCTGGCGCGAATGGAACTTCAAGAGCCGCGAAGCCCTGCTCGCCTTCGCTGAGGCGCACCAGATCCCGATCGCCAGGGACAAGCGCGGCGAGGCGCCGTTCAGCGTCGACGCCAACCTGCTGCACTCCTCTTCGGAGGGGAAGATCCTCGAGGATCCGGCGGTCGAGCCGCCGGAATTCGTCCACATGAGGACGATCGCCCCAGAGGCGGCGCCCGACCGGCCGTTCGTCTTCACTATGGACTTCGAGAAGGGCGACCCGGTGGCGATCGATGGGGAGGCGCTCTCGCCCGCCACCATTCTCACCCGTCTCAACAAGTTCGGTCATGACAACGGCGTCGGCCGCCTGGATCTGGTGGAGAACAGGTTCGTCGGAATGAAGTCTCGCGGCGTCTACGAGACGCCGGGGGGAACCATCCTGCTGGCCGCTCACCGTGGAATCGAATCGATCACGCTCGACCGTGGCGCGATGCATCTCAAGGATGCGTTGATGCCGCAATATGCAGAGCTGATCTACAATGGGATGTGGTTCACGCCTGAACGTGAAATGCTTCAGGCCGCGATAGATCACTCGCAGACGAAGGTGAACGGACGTGTGCGCGTGAAACTCTATAAGGGTAACGTCGCAATCATCGGCCGTTCCAGCCCACAATCCTTGTACGACCAGGATCTGGTGACGTTCGAAGAGGGCAAGGTAGCTTACGATCACCGCGACGCCGCGGGTTTCATCAAGCTCAACGCCCTGCGCCTGCGCGTTTCGGCGCGGCGCGACCGCCGCTCGGAGACACTAGCCTAGCCTTAGAAGGCGCTCTTCGGTACGTTTTCGATCACAACGCGCACGCTTGAGTGGGTTCTCTAAAAGTTTTAGATTTACGGACTTCTCCCTGAAGTACTGTTTGTGCTTTACGGGACTCACGGTGCGTGATCTTTTGTCGCGCCGGGGGTACGCGAATGACAGTTCCGCATGATTCGGACCGGGAGGAACACCGACAGGTTGTCCTCGTGGTTGAAGACGAAGCCCTCGTGCGGATGAACGCCCGCGACATGTTCGAGGACATGGGATTCGAAGTGGTGGACGCCGCCGATGGCAAGGAGGCGCTCGACCTGCTCGAAGCGCGCTCGGACATCGACCTGATTTTTAGCGACTGCCGCATGCCCCGCATGAGCGGCCCCGAACTGGCGAGAACAGCGGCGCGCCGCTGGCCTTCCCTGCGCATTGTCCTGGCCAGCGCCTATCAGGACATGCCCAAGCCGGAATGGCCGCTGATCGCCAAACCCTACGACGCAGGGACGGTGGAGCGCGTCGTGCGCCTTTCCCTCGGTTTGCCTCGTCCCGCGACGATCTAGGCCAAAGCCCTTTCCGCTCCGCATTCTATCCCTCCCCTTCTGGGGAGGGTGTCTTCGCGCGAAGCGAGAAGACGGGTGGGGAGCGTGGATCATCCCGGGCGTGGCGGTCCCTTCCCAGCGTTCCCCACCCGCCTTCGCTTTGCTCAGCCACCCTCCCCAGGAGGGGAGGGACTCCGATTCGTGACGCAGGCGTCATTTTTCGTTGACTCGGCCAGACCGCGCGTTCAATTTGATCGGAAGGACAACCTTCGGGAGAATTGCGCGTGGCGGATGGAAACATCACCAAGGACCTGATCTACGACGCCGTGGCGCCGGACGATTTCGAGTCCATGCTGACCCTGGACCGTTACGAACAGCGCTCGACGGCGTTCGACAAGATCATCAGCGCCACTCACGACCACTTCTGGGACCCGCTCGACAAGAAGTACATCGACTTCGACGAGCCGTGGGACATGGACACCCAGCCTCTTGTTCCTGAAGGCATGAACATCGCGCTGCAGACCGAGTACGTGTCCAACCACCTGAAGGACCCGGCGCTGCGGGCGCAGTTCATCAACAAGTCGCTGCTGCGCAGCTTCTCCTCGATCCTGCACGGAGAGCAGGGGGCGCTGAACCTCTCCGCCTCGCTCTGCCATGTCCTCTACGACCAGGGCGCACAGGAGTACGCGGCCAACCAGACCCGCGAGGAGGCCCGGCACGTCACCGCCTTCGCCAAGTACATCAAGGCCCGCTGGGGCCGTCCGGTCGAGTGCAGCATCGTCCTCAAGGACCTGCTGGTCGACATCATCGGATCGCCCGAGGTCTACAAGAAGATCATTGGCATGCAGATGCTGGTCGAGGGCCTCGCGATGGGCGCCTTCGCAACCTTCTTCCAGCAACTGAACGATCCGCTCGGCAGGAAGCTGATGCAACTGGTGATGACCGACGAGGCCTTCCACCACAAGTTCGGGAAGATCTGGGCCGACCGGACGGTGCCGAAGCTCACGCCCGAGGAGCACGCCATCATCGAGGACTGGGCGGCCCACTGCTTCCAGATCCTGCTGTTCAACCTCGTTTCGCCGAGCGAGCAGCGCGACCTCTATGCCGAGTTCGGCCTCGACCCGGACAAGGTTCTGGAAGAGATCCAGAAGCTGGCTTCCGACGAGCAGCGTCGCGAGGACATGAAGCAGGCGACCAATATCTTCCGGGTCCTGATCAAGACCCTGCTCAACGCCGGCATCATCACCGACCGGACGCGCGCCTTCTACGCGGTCTACGTCGACATGGACGAGCTGAAGAGCGAGGGCGATCGCATGGTCGGCGACGACATTGCCGACGAGGGCATTGCCTATCTCAAGGCGATCAACTTCAAGGACCGCGGCCCGGTGATGAGCCTGGCGGCGGAGTAGAACGTTTCGGCCCTCCCCCACGTCGGACGTGGGGGAGGGCCTATCGGCGGCGCCCCACCGGACCGCCGGCTTCCAGCCGGCTCTTTCTTCTGAACGAGCCGAGCGGCCGCCGCGCTTCAGGTGCGGGGGCGTAGCCGCTAGACTCCCGCGATGGCCGCACGAGCCCTCTGCCTTTTGGTCCTGATCCTGATCGGCCCCGCCGTCGCTCGCGCCGCGGCCCCGGCTCCGGTCAAGGCGGTCGCCGAGAGCCTCTATTCTGGACGCTGGTACGAGATCGCCCGCACTCCCAATTCGAGACAGAGAGTCTGCATGGGCTCGACGAGCGACTTCGAGGGTTTCTCGAACGGAGCCTTCTCCGTCGTCAACACCTGCCACGAGGGCTCCCTCACCGGTCCGGCCAAGGTGCTCAAGGCGCACGCGAAGATTATCGCGGGCTCGCAGAACACGCGCTTTCGAATGGGCTTCTTCGGAGGCCTGATCCACCAGGAGTACTGGATCCTCGACCACTCCGGCGACGGCGCCTGGGCGATCATGGCGACGCCGGGCGGACATTACGCGTGGCTCTTGGCGCGTAAGCCGCTTCTTCCGCCGGCGCAGATGAGCGCGGCGATGGCCCGATTGCGGCAACTGGGCTACGAGCGCCTCGTCTTTCCCCAGCAAGGTTGAAGCGTAGCCGTTTTCCATGGTCTCGAGCGAGTTGAATTCCGCGTCGGCGATCGCCGGCGCCGTGGCGGAGCGCCGGATACGCGCCGTCGATGTGGCCAAGCAGGCCCTGGCCAGGATCGCGGCCTATGACGCAGTCCAGCCCGCCGTCTGGATCACCCGCCTGAACGAGGCGGGCGTGATGGCGGCGGCCAAGGCTGTCGATGACCGCATCGCCGCCGGCGAGCGCCTGCCCCTGGCGGGCGTCCCCTTCGCGGTGAAGGACAATATCGATGTAGCAGACCTGCCGACGACGGCAGCCTGCCCTGCCTTCGCCTACAGCCCCGCTGCGACCGCGCCGGTTGTCGAGCGGCTGATCGCTGCGGGTGCGGTGCTGATGGGCAAGACCAACCTCGACCAGTTCGCCACGGGCCTGGTCGGCGCGCGCAGCCCCTACGGCGCGTGCGCGGCGGTTCACAATCGCGAGTTTGTCAGCGGCGGCTCCAGCTCCGGCTCGGCCGTGGCCGTTGCGGCAGGGCTCGTCCCGTTCGCTCTGGGCACCGACACCGCCGGGTCAGGCCGCGTGCCGGCCGCGCTCAACGGCCTGGTGGGTCTCAAGCCGACCAAGGGCCGCTGGAGCCCTCGCGGCGTGGTCCCCGCCTGCCGCAGCCTCGACTGCGTGACCGTCTTCACGCGGGACGCGGCGGACGCGGCGCTGATCGATGCCGTGGCCGAGGGGTTCGATCCGGAGGAGCCGTTCTCGCGTCGGGCGCCGGCGCAGGAGACGCCGGGAATCGGCGCGCGCTTCCGGCTGGGCGTTCCACGCCCGGACCAACTCGTCTGGTTCGGCGACGCCGCCTCGCCGCGGCTCTTCGACGAAGCCCTTGCGCGTGTCCGCGCCATGGGCGCCGAGCCCGTGGAGGTCGATATCGCCCCTCTGCTGGCCGCCGCCCGCCTGCTGTACTGCGGCCCGTGGGTGGCCGAGCGCACCGCCGCGGTCGAACCCCTGCTGCTGACCTCTCCTGGCTCGATCCATCCGGTCGTTCGGGAGATCCTGCTTGGCGGGCGGCCGGTCACCGCGGTGGAGGCCTTCCGCGGCCAGTACGAACTCGCCGGGTTCCAGCGCGCGGCCGACAGCATGTGGGAGAGCATCGACGTGCTCTTCCTGCCCACGGCGCCCACCACCTATCGACTGCGCGAGGTGCTGGCCGAGCCGCTGACGCTCAACGCCAATCTGGGCGCCTACACCAACTTCGTGAACCTGCTGGACATGAGCGCGATCGCCGTGCCGGCCGGATTTCGGGACGACGCCACCGGCTTTGGCGTCAGCTTCATCGCGCCAGCCTGGGCCGACCGGGCGCTGCTCGACCTCGCCCGCCGTTATGAGGACGTCGCGCCTATGCCGGTGACGCCGCCGTTGGACACCGCCGGGCTGCGCAAGGAGGTCCAGCTCGCCGTCGTGGGCGCGCACCTGGCGGCCATGCCCCTGCACTGGCAGCTCACCTCCCGCGACGCGCGGCTCGTCCGGCGCTGCCGCACCGCCGCGGCCTACCGCCTCTACGCCATGGCCGGGTCGACGCCGCCCAAGCCGGCCCTGGTCCATGTCGGCGAGAGCGGCGCGGCGCTGGAGGTCGAGGTTTACGCTTTGGACGCCGAGGCCTTTGGCAGTTTCGTGGCCGAGGTTCCCGCGCCTCTCGCGATCGGCACGGTGACGCTGGACGACGGCTCGGACGTGAAGGGCTTCGTGGCGGAGCCGCGAGCGATCGAAGGCGCAACCGACATCACCCACCTCGGCGGCTGGCGCGCGTACATCGCGTCGCTGGTGGGGTGATCAGGATCCTCCTCCACGCGCAGCGTGGGGGAGGATCCACTGGTTCAGTTGATCACGGCTTCGGCGAACCTCTCCATCTCCTCGTACTGCGGGCTCATCTGCAGGAGGAGGAGGTCGAGGCCGGCGGCTTCGTAAGCGGCGATGCGGTCTCGGATCTGGCTGGCCGTGCCGATCAGGTTCGGGCGCAGGCCTCGGTTCGACACTGAATATTCCTGGATCTTCAACTCCCGCTCGAGCTGGGTCCCGGACAGCCACTGGTCGAAGTTGGCGAAGCCTGGTGCATCGGGATCGAGGGTGGTGATCCGGGCAACCTCTTCCTTCGCCAGCGCCTCGGTCTCGCGCACGATCGCGTAGGCGGCCATGCCATAGATCATCGGCGACTTGCCGGCCGCTTCACGCCGGCGGCGCATGTCGGCGATCTTGTCCGCGATCACCTCAACGCTGTCGCCGTGCATGACATAGGCGTCGCACTGGTTCGCGATCATGGTCTTGGCCGCCTCGGACTCGCCGCCCGCATAGAAGACCGGCCGCCCGGCGGGCTTAGGCTCGCAGATGGCGTCGGAGAGGCGATAGCGCTCGCCGGCGTAGTTGAACCGTGGCTCGCGCCAGAGACCCTGCACGACATCGAGCCACTCTCGCGTGCGGCCGTAGCGATCGTCATGCTCGTCGAACTGCAGGCCGTAGCTCTTCGCCTCTTCCGCCCACCAGGAGGACACGACGTTGAGGGCGAGGCGCCCACCGCTGATCTGGTCGATGTTGGCGGCCTGCTTGGCAAGCAGGGCGGGTTGATGAAAATTCGGCCGCACGGCGACCATCAGCTCGAGCCGGCGGGTCACAGCGGCAAGGGCCGCGGCGGTGGACCAGGCGTCGAGGGCGGGCTGGTCGGTTCCCTTGATGTCGTTGAGATTGAGCTCTGCGATGAGGGTGAGGTCGTAACCGATCTCCTCAGCCCGCTGACACAGACGCCGCGTGTAGTCCCAGGTCGCCGACATGCCCTCGTCACGGATGTTGCGCAGCCAGCCGCCGAAGACGGGGGTCCAGAAACCGTACCTCATGCGGCTGCCTCGGCGCGGGCGCCGATCAGGCGGATCAGCCAGTCGACCAGGCGATCATGCGGGTCCCATCCCAGCACTTCGAGCGGCTTGGCCACGAAGTTTGAAAGGGCGTTGAGGTCGTAGAACCGCGGGACCCCGTCGCGGTCGTCGACGATGTACTCGATGCCGCCCAGATCGAGGCCGGCTGCGCGGGCAAGGCCCTCGACCGCCGAGACGATGGACGGCGGCGGCGTGTAGGCCTCGATGGTGATGGTCGGCTTGTCCGCCATGCACACGTCCGCAGGGCAGAGATCGAAGGTCGAGCCCGCGCCGTTGAGGGCGATGGCGTAGAGGAAGCGACCGTCGAGCACCTCGCAGCGGATCACCCGGCCGTCGCGCGCCGGCACGTAGTCCTGCACCAGGACCACGCCATCGACGCCCATGGGCGCGAAGCCGTTGGCGGCGGCGTCCTCCAGCATCTCGGGATCGTCGTAGCGGATCATCCCAGCGCCAGAGCCGCCGACATTGGCCTTGACCATCACCGGATAGCCGATCTCCGCCGCCAGGCGCGGCAGGTCGGCCATGCGGTGGGCCACCCTGGTGCGCGGAGTCTCCAGCCCGAGCCGGCGAAACAGGCTGAGCTGGCGCGCCTTGGAGAGGTCGTAGGCAAGGGGGGCGGTCCCATTGATCACCCGCGCGCCCAGCCCCTCCCAGTGGCCCAGAGCGGCCAGGCTGTAGAACAGGGCGTGCTCGCTCTGACGCAGGAACGAGGACATGGCGAGGCGGTTGAAGATCACCGGCGCCGGCGGCCGCGGATCGGCAGGATCGAAGACATGGTCCTGGATCGGGATTGCGCTCCAGGAGACCCCCCTTGCGTCGAGGGTCCGGAACAGCGGCTCGAACCACTGCGGATGTTCGTAAAAGACGGCGAGATCGGGCACTCGGGACTCCGACGGCGACGGCCAAGGATCGGCGTGACCTCTTATCCCCGGAGCTCTGCGGGTGGAACAGCGACGCGCGGACGTTGTCAGAGGCCGAGGAGCTGGCGGGCGAGGATGTCGCGTTGGATCTCGTTGGAGCCGCCGTAGATCGAGGCGGCGCGGTCGTTCAGGTAACGAGCGGTCACGGTCAGGGCGTGCGCGGGCCCGACACCGGGCGTGTTCGAGCCCGGCGCGCGGAACTCGCTCTGGTCGGCCGCCGCCCAGGCGCCGATCGCGTCGAGGGCCAGTTCGTCGAGGCGCTGCATCATCTCGGTCCCGACCGTCTTGAGCATGGAGGATGCGGGGCCGGGAGAGTCTCCGGCGCGCAGGGCGGCGAGGACCCGCTGCTCGGCGGCCTCGACCGCGTCGAGGGCGGCCGAGGCCGAGGCCAGGGCCGCCCGGAAGGCGGGATCGCGCAGGAGGGGGCGGCCGTCGTCTCCCGGCTCCTCGGCGGCCATGCGCGCCAGGCGGTCCAGAGCCACCCGCAGGCCAGGGGCCGAACCCCCGCCGCGTTCGAACTGCAGCAGGTATTTGGCGACACGCCAGCCATCATTTTCTTCACCGACGCGCCCGCTTTGGGGCGTACGGACATTGTCGAAGAACACCTGATTCACCTCGTGATCGCCGGCCAAGGTGATGATCGGGCGCACGCTCAGTCCGGGCGCCGACATGTCCAGCAGGAGGAAGGTGATGCCCGCCTGCGGCTTGCCCTCGCGCCGTGTGCGGACGAGACAAAACATCCGGTCGGCCACATGGGCGTGAGTGGTCCAGATCTTGGAACCATTGAGGACGTAGTCGTCGCCATCCGCCTCGGCGGAAAGCTGAAGGGCGGCGAGGTCCGAACCGGCCTGGGGCTCGGAATAGCCCTGGCACCAATAATCCTCGCCCGAGAGGATGCGCGGCAGATAGTGGGCCTTCTGCGCCTCCGATCCCATGCCGATGATTACGGGACCGACCATTCGAAGACCCATCGGGGCCAGGGCCGGCGCGCCTGCCCGCGCGGACTCGGCCGAAAAGATGTGACGCTGCATCTCGCTCCAGCCGGACCCGCCGTACTCCCTCGGCCACGACGGCGCCGCCCAGCCTCTCGCGTGCAGGATCTTCTGCCAGACCAGGGAGACAGCCTTGTCCTGGAAGACGCTCGTAGCGCGCGCGGCGGCGGCGCGCAGGTCGCTTGTGAGATTGGCGGCGAGGAAGTCCCGCACTTCTTCGCGGAAGGCGCGATCCTCCGGACTGAGGTCGAGGTTCACGGAGGTTCCCTGATTTGCCCTAGGGTGCAGCAGCCGCCCCTGGCGCAGCGGAAGTCAATGGCGCGGCAGCCACTCCGCCCAGGAGCCCGCCGTCAGATAACGCCAGTGAGCATGAGCGCCACACCGACGGCGACTCCGCCGCCCGCCACCGCGAGGGCGGCCAGTCGCCGCTTCTCCAGCAGCAGCAGGCCTCCGAAGAGCACGCCGGTCCAGGCGATCAGCCCGCCGGGCAGGAAGCCATTGTGAAGTTGCGGGGCGCGACATAGCGCGTGAATTCGGCGCCCGAGCCCTCGGGCGGCTCCCTTGCGGGCTCCAGGGCCGCCTGAATGCGCCCGTATGGCAGAAGCGTCGCAAAGGCGGCCGGCGTGATCCGCGGCAATGAATGGTCATGGCCGGACGGCCCCGTCTGGGCCGCGGCCACAATCGCCGCCACAGCAAGCTTCACGGCCGGTCCGATCACGGCGCCAGGCTCAGCTCCGGATGAGTCGTGAAACACATCCTGCCACATTGTGGCAGTTCTTCCCCGTGACATTGCGCCGCCTCGGCCGCCGCCCCTCCGAAATCCTGAGGGCGCTGTCCCGTTGCGTGAGCCCGGCTCAGTGGCTGGGCGCGGGGGCGTCGCCGGGTCCGGCCGGAGTCGCTGACCCCGGGCGACATTTGAACAGGAGGCCGTCGTGGTGGAGTTCGAAGCGCCCCGTCATCCAGGCGAGCGCCTCGTTTTGACCCGCCAGAAGCGTGCGATCGTTGTGCGAGGGATGATCGACGCGGACATTGTAGACGCCGCCGCTGCGACAATCCGTGGCGCGACCCACAAGGGCGCCGGTGATCGTCCGACGAAGCCGCGTTCGTGCGCAGACGTTCACGACCCGGTCGACGAGGGTGTTCGGATACCGCGCGACGATGGTGACGTTGAGGGAGCCGGCGCGGATCAGGCCCTGCAGCAGCCCCTCGCGCGTCACGCCGCCGGCCATCGCCTCCTCCTTCCGCGAGACGTGGTCACGAACGCAATTGGCCACCGTCGATTCCCCGATGGGCGACAGAGCGTCGCAAGACCACAGGCCCACAGCGAAATAGTAGCGGTCCCAGCCGGCAAGGAACCGGACGTCGGGATCGCCGAAGGTCGTGGCGACGGCATAGTGGGCGTCGATCACGTGCAGCGACCGTTTCAGGTTCGGCGATCGACAGATGGCCTTGTCCGCGGGATCGCCCCGGGCGCAGTCGTAGATGGGCTTGGGCGGCTGCGGCGCGGCTTGGCACGCGCCCGCAATGCCCAGCGCCAAGCCCGCTGAAGCCAGATACGGAAGGCCGCGCGTGAAGGCGCCTCGCGGGCCGGACCGAGCACCCAAGCTACATACCCCCGCCCGACTCTTGGCCCGTTTACGCCGGGCGCTGTGACTCGGGCATCTCCTATAGATGCAAAGCGTCAAAATCGGCGCTCAGTCCGGCCTGATGTCAACACCGAGGGCCGCGAGCAGCAGATGTTGCTGGTCGGGTCGGATCTTCAGGCCCTCTCGCGTCGCCAGCCGGGTGAGATCGAGGCCGCTGATTTCGGCGCCTCGCAAGTCGGCTTCGGCAAGGCGGGCGCCGTCGAGACAGGCGCCGAAGAGATCGCAGTCCGCGAGGTCCGCCCGCTCCAGGTCCGCATCTGTGAAGTCGGTTTCCCGGAAGCGGGAACGCGTGAATACGCATCCGGCCACGTCGGCGCCGCGAAGCTCCGCAAGGTGGAAGTTGCAGCCCAGGAAGGCGGCCTTGGGTTCGGAGTTCTTTCGACCGAGCTGTCGCCTGAAATTGGCGCCGACGAAAACGGCCCCACGCAGATCGCAGTCCTCGAAGGTTGTGTCGTACATGTCACAGCGATCGATTCGGGCGAAGCCGAGGTCGCACGCTGAAAACCGCGCGCCCTCGAATCGGCTGAAGGCCAGCTGGAGGCCGCGGTGAGTCGCCGCATCGGTGAGAACGCAGTGCTCGAAATTCGCCTCGCGCGCGTCCACGTGCGCCGCTCGGGCGCTCACAAGGCGGCAGCGCTCGAAATGGGCGCCCTGAAGGATCGCGCCGGTGAGCTGGGCGCTGACGACGACACAATCGACGAAATGCGCATCCGTGAGGTCCGCCTCGCTCCAGTCGAATCCGGAAAGGTCCTCGCCAACGACCCGGGAGCCTGGGCCTGGCGTCACGACCCGGGTTCCTCGTCCCGCCGCCTCGCTTTTTTGTGTCTTCGGCGCGACGGACCTCTCAAGCCGATTGCTCCAGCCTATGGGCCGCGTCGAGCATTGTTTCAGGCACGCCATCACGGGAGAGAAGGATCGCGATCCAGCGCGAACCTTCGAACTGGGCGAGGATGATCATCGCCAGGACGGTGAGGGGCGTCGAGAGGAACATGCCCGACAGTCCCCACAGGGCCCCCCAGAAGGCGAGCGATAGCAGCACAACCAATGGATCCATGTTGAGGCTGTCGCCCTGCATGCGCGGCAGGACGATGTTGCCGACCACGAAGGTGATCGCAAAGAGGCTTCCCAGTATGACGCCGCCCTGCAACCAGCTATCGAACTGCACCAGCGCGAACAGGGCGGGTAGGACGATCGCGGCGGCGGCGCCGAATATCGGCACATAGTTCACGATGAAGATCAGGAAGGCCCAGAAAACCGGGTTCGACAGGCCGACGGCGACCATGACGACCCAGCTCGCCACCCCGATCATCGCGCCGGTGAGCGTCTGGATCCACAGGTAGGCCTCTATCGAGTCCCGTATGCGAAGGAAAATGCGCAGGGCCTCGTGGCGTTCGTCCCGCGAGCGGAAGAGGCGCACGACCTTCCGTTCCCCCGAATGGCGCGAGGCGATGATGAATCCGACATAGACCAGGACCAGGATCGAGCCGGAGACGAAACCCTGCAGGGAAGCGGCGATCGATCCCAGATACTGTGCAGGGTTGAACTTCATGAGCAATTCGTTGACCGAACCTGGTGATCTGATGTGCAGGGTCTGGGCGCTCTCGCGGATCAACCGGTCCAGCTTCGGGGTGGAGCTTGTGAGGGTCTGGACAAACCCCCCCGCCTGATTGGCGATCACCAGTACGCAGGCGACGAAGACGAGCGCCGAAATCAGGATCGCCGTCCCGGTCGCCACGCCCCTCGGCAAGCCCGGCAGGCGGCGCAGGATCTGCCGCGCGAGCCCGTCGATCATGATCGCGAGAAAGACCGCCAGCAGCAGGGGCGTGAGGATGTCGCCCAACCATCGCAGGGCTGCGCCGCCCAGAATGACAGCCACGATCACCAGGGCGTTGCGCGTGATGGCGGTGGAGCGGTCGGCGACCATAGGATCTCTTTAGCAGCGCTTGCGATCTACTCGAACGCGGAAAAGCCCAATTTTGCTCATTGGCGTCGTCTTTGTAACTATCTGCATCCTTACGAGAAATTATACGAAGCGTCACAAAAGATACATGAAAGCGCAGCTATAAGGCCCCCACGATCCGCTCAAAACGACCGCGAGTATAAAAGCGGCGTGAGCGGAGTCGTATCTCAAAATCCCATAGATGGGGGACGATTTGTCTCGAAATCATGCGTCTGCGCGCACGCTCCAGCGTACGCTTTTCTTCGCCACTACCGCGCTAGGCGGGCTATTCGTGCTTGCGGGTGCATCTGTAGCTCAAACCACGGTGGGATCGGTGGTGATCACCGCTCCGCCTGCGACCGCGCCCTTTGAAGCCCCCAGCGTGACGCCACTCGAGGCAATCCAGCCGACCTCCGAGGTCAACCGGCACTATATCGAGAACAACATCCCTCTGAGCGGGAACTACGACACGATCCTTGAGATCACGCCCAGCGTCAGCTTCGTGTCGCCCAATGGTCCCGGTCTCGCCGAGGCTCAGCAGGCCCAGATCCGCGGCTTCCAGGACGGCCAGTTCAACCTGACGCTCGACGGCATCGCCTGGGGCGACTCGAATGACTTCACGCACCACACCACCACCTATCTGATGGCGCACGACATCGGCCAGGCTATCGTGGACCGCGGTCCGGGCACTGCCTCCACCCTCGGCGACGCCACCTTCGGCGGCACGATCAGCTTGGTGACCAAGGACCCGTCGACGACCCAAAGCGGCGAGATGTATGGCAGCTTCGGCAGCTACGGCACCTATCTGGGCGGCGGCGAGATCGACACCGGCGAGATCAAGGCGCTCAACGGCGCCCGCGCCCTCATCGACGTCGAGCACCTGAACAGCGATGGCCGTCTCAGCGGCATGGGGCAGGAGCGCACCAACGTCTTCGCCAAGGTCGTCGCGCCGGTGACTTCGAATACGACCGTGACCGCCGCGGCGATGTACAACTCCATCCACCAGGGCATCAGCCTGGGGACGACCCAGGCCCAGATGGCGGAGTTCGGCTGGAACTACGCGCTCAACAACGACCCGACCAGCCAGGCGTTTTCGGGTTATAACTTCGACCACATCACGACCGATTTCGAATATATTGCGGTCAACAGCAACCTCGGGAATGGCTGGACGGTCGACAGCAAGCTCTACACATACGCCTACTATCACCATGGCTATAATGGTGAGGATCCGAACGGAGAACTGCCGAATGGCACGGGCTTCGGCCCCAACGACGTGCCGGGCCAGTACCTGCGCAATGACTACCGCTCGGTCGGCGACATCACCCGGGTCCAGAAGGACTTCGGCTTCGCCGTGCTGCGCACGGGCTTCTGGTACGACTACCAGCTCAACCACCGGACGCTGATCGAGACGGACGATACGCTCGGGGGGATCTTCGATCCCAACTCATCGTATGCCCCGCCCGTCGTGCCGGGCGGTGGCGGCATCGACCGCGAGCAGCGCAATCAGCTGTATACCTTCCAGCCTTATTTCGAGTTGGACATCAAGCCGTTCGCGGGCCTCGACATCACGCCTGGGGTGAAGTGGGACTACTTCCGGCGCGACATCAACGCCATCATCAATCAGGGGACGGGGACACCGCTGAACTACGGCCGCACCTTCTCCAAGGCCTTGCCGTCAGTCGCGGTTCACTATGAGTGGGATGAAAACTGGTCAGTCTACGCTCAGGTGGCGGAGGGCTTTCTCGCGCCGAACCTGAACACCTTCTACACGCTCCAGCCCAATGCGAGCACCAACCTGCAGCCGCAGACGACCTGGAACTACCAGATCGGCGGCGCCTATCGCACCAACCGCCTGACGGTGTCGGGCGACCTCTACTACATCTCGTTCAACAACGAGATCATCAAGGTCGCTGGTCCCTCGAACATCGGTCCGATCTTCGAGAATGCCGGCGGCACGACCTACAAGGGCATCGAAGCCGAGGGCGACTACCGCATCTGGGGGCCGGTCACCGGCTACGTGAACGGCAGCATCAACTACGCTCACGACAATACTTTAAATTTGCAGATCCCGATGGCGCCGAAGGATACGATGGCGGCCGGCGTCGCTTATGACCACAGCGGCATCTACGGGTCATTCTATGCTAAGTATGTCGGTCCGCAGGATGGCAATTTCGCCAATACTCTGGTGGCCCCCCCTGGCTGTGGAGCTTGCCACATCCAGGGTTATACGCTGTACGACTTGGCCTTGAATTATACCTTCAATGTCAATCAGGAACTGGTGAAGAAGGTCAAGGTTGGCTTGCTGGTCGACAACCTGTTCAACAAGCACTCCCTGACGGCGCTGGCCGGAACCACCGTCGGGGCCGGAACGCCCCTGTGGTGGAACACCGTGCCGCGCAACTGGACGCTGACGCTTTCCGCCGCGTTCTGACGATCTGAGCGCAGACTGGCGCGCCAGGCGGCGCCGCTCCATAAGGGCGGCGCCGTTCGCGTTTGGGGAGCCGGCCCATGATCGCCCTGCTCGTGACCCCGGACATGGTCAAGATCAGCGCCGTCCAGGCGGTGCTGGCCGAGGCGGACGTCGCCTTCGACGTCTTCGACGGCGCCACCGGATCAATGTGGGGCTCGATGATCCCAAAGAGAGTGATGGTGGACGAGGGGGACCTCCCCCGTGCGCGCCGGGCGCTGTCGGCCGCCGGCTTCATCGAGGCCGGGGACGGCGATTGGGATCTTCGCGCCTGATCCCGACTTGCAGGCGGCCCGCTGCGACGCTCTAAGGCGGCCCATGGATCTTTGGCAGGACTTCCAGACCAACCAGGGCAAGGTGATCCGCAAGTGGGAGCACTACTTCCCGGTCTATGAACGGCACTTCAGACCCTGGCGCGGGCGCACACTCACCTTCCTCGAGGTGGGCGTGGCGCACGGCGGCTCGCTGGCCATGTGGCGCCGCTTCTTCGGGCCCCTCGCCACGGTGGTCGGCGTGGACATCGACCCCAAGTGCCGCGCGCACGAGGAGAATGGCGTCTTCGTGCGGATCGGCGACCAGTCCGATCCGAAGTTCCTGCAGAGCCTGGTCGACGAGTTCGGCGTTCCCGACGTAGTGCTCGACGACGGCAGCCACCAGATGGCGCACATCCACGCCACGTTCGACGCCCTCTATCCGCGGATGGGTAAGAACGGTGTGTACATGGTCGAGGACCTGCACACCGCCTATTGGCCCGACTTCGGCGGCGGGCTGAAGGAGCCCGGCAGCTTCATCGAGCGGGCCAAGTCCCTGGTGGACCAGCTCAACGCCGACCACGCCCGCGGCGTCCTCGCGCCCGACGCTTTCACTCGCGAGACCCTGTCGATCTCGTTCTACGACTCCATGGTGGTGTTCGAAAAAGGCCGCGTCCCCCGCAAGACCGCCCCCGAGATCGGGGCGCTGCCCGGCAAGAAGCCCGCCATCCGGCAGATGTGAGGGTGGCCACGGGCGCGCTCCTTTCCCTTCATGGGGAGGAGAGCGCGGAGTCGGTGTTCGTCACCTCAATCGGTTGCGGAGGCGGGCGGCCAGAGTGCGGCCGCGCCGGCGGGGTTGCTGCGGGCGCTCGGCCTCTTCGGCGAGGTCGTCGACGAGGCGGCGGGCGATGAGGCCGCGGGGCCCCTGGTCCCAGTGGTCGGGGGCTTCTTCAGTCGGCGCCAAGCCGGGCAGCGGGGTCATCAGATAGTCGGCCAGGGCGTGCAGCTGCGGCGCATAGGTCGCTCGCATCGCCACGAGGGTCTCCTCGGTGTCGGTCCCCGGCCGCCAGGGAACGCCGCCCTCCTCGAAGATCTCCATCATGGCTGGATAGCCATCTGCCGCCAGGGCGAGGCCCGCCCCTTCACGGCTGGCCGATATCTGCAGCGACCTGGTCATCTCCACCACCACCTGGCGCAGTATGGCGAAGGTCATGCGCGCCTGCAGGGGCCTCCCCTCGGGCACGCCCACCAGGACCAGGGCGCAGGCGTCGAGCACCGCCGCCAGGGCCGCCAGCCATGACTGATCGTCGTGCTGCGACCGGTAGTAGGCCAGCATCGGGTAGGAGAGGTGGCTCTCCAGCAATTCGGCGCCCCAGACTTCCCAATCCCGCAGTACGGGGTCCAGGCTCGCCAGATCGCCATCGACCGCGTGGCGGCGCAACAGGACCGCGGCGGTGGGGGGCGAGCCGGCGCGCGCGTCGAGCTGGATAACGTGGGCCTCGCGGCGCGAGAACAACTGGTAGAGCACCGGCAGGTAGCCGATGACGACGGCGATCAGGCCGAAGCCGACGCCCGCCTCGACCACCGCCGCCGCCTTGCCGAAGTTGGTGCGCGGCGCCAGGTCGCCGTAGCCCAGGGTGA
Source organism: Caulobacteraceae bacterium (assembly GCA_036488995.1). Lineage (GTDB taxonomy): Bacteria > Pseudomonadota > Alphaproteobacteria > Caulobacterales > Caulobacteraceae > Acaudatibacter. Next base: position 33,856 of record DASXGQ010000207.1, on the reverse strand, counting down.
AGAAGGTGACGCCGCTGAAATAGAGCTGCGAGAAGAGGCTGGATCGGCCCCCTCCGCCCACCCCATGCGCACCCCAATGAACCAGGCCGAAACCGACGATCATCCCAGCGGCCCAGGCGACGAACAGGGTGAGCATAGCCAGGGGGCCGAAGATGCTGAGGAAGCGTTCGCGCGCGGCCTCGGCGCGGAGGGGCGCGGCCAGCACTCGCCACAGCCCCCAGCCCACTCGGAAGAACAGGGTGGTGAAGCGGACCCGGCGCGAGACCCGCCTGGGCAGCAGGACGACCTCGAAGGCGTCCTGAAGCGTGATCAGAATGAGGAGGCAACCAATAATGATGGCGGCGGCGCTCATCGGTCCTCCGGCGGAGCCCAGCAGGGCGAGCGTGACGACGTAAGCCGCCGGGTTGGCCGAGGTTGCGCTTCGCGCTTCCCGCGCAGCGGGCTGCGCATTGACTTGCACGCCGCTTTTCCCTAACAGGCGCGCTTCGTTTTCAGACATCGGGCGGCCGCACGGGTAGCCCGCCTGCCGTCGTGGAGCCTCGCCGTGAAGCGGACCTTTCAACCCTCGCGACTGGTGCGCAAGCGCCGTCATGGTTTCCGCGCGCGCATGGCCACCAAGAACGGCCAGAAGATCGTCGCCCGCCGTCGCGCGCAGGGCCGCAAGCGCCTGACCGCCTGACCCGGCGGCGCCGTCTTCCGCCGGCCACGCCCGCGCCGGTGAGCCCGCCAGACCCCTCGCCTCACGTGGGCGCCCCGACCATCGAGAGACTGAAGAAGCGCGCGGACTTCCTCGCCGCAGCCCGCGGTCGGACCTGCGCACGCGGCGCCGTGAGCGCCCAGGCGCGCAATCGGAGCGACGGATGCGACCTCGTCCGTATTGGCTTCACCGCCACGCGCCGCATCGGCGGGTCCGTAGTGCGCAATCGGGCCAAACGGCGCCTCCGTGAGGCCGCGCGCATCGTCGCGCCTCTTCATGTCCTCGCCGGCTGCGATTATGTGTTCATCGCCCGGGGCGGGACCCCGACACGACCCTGGGGATCTCTGCTCGAGGACATGCGCAGCGCGCTGACCAGGCTCGCCGCCGAACTTCTCGCCGCCCCCGGCGAGATCCCCGCTCACGCGCCGAAGGACCAGGCAAGCTCCCGATCATGAACGAAGACACCAAGAACATGATCGGCTTCGCGGCTGTCGCGGGGCTGCTGATCCTGGCCTACCAGGTGTTCATCCTCGGGCCGAACGCCAAGCTTGCGGCGGCTCAGCGCGCGCACAACGCCGCCGCGACCGCGCCGGCGGCGCCCGGCGTTCAGCCTGCGGCGCCCGGCGTTCAGCCTGCGACGCCTGGCGCACCCGCGACCCCGAGCGCCGAGCGCCCGACGCTCAACCGCGCGCAGGCCCTGGCGATGAACCCGCGCTTGACCGTCGATACGCCCTCGCTGACCGGCTCGATCAACCTGCGCGGCGCGCGCGTCGATGACCTCTTCCTCAAGGGCTACCACGAGGAAGCCTCGAAGACCTCGCCCCTGGTCGAGCTGCTGCGGCCCGAGGGCATGACCGACGCCTACTTCGCCGAATCCGGCTGGGTGGGGCCGACGGCGGCCGACACGCCGAGCCCGACGGCCCTCTGGACCCGGACGTCCGGCGGGACGCTCTCGCCGGGCAATCCGGTGACGCTGACCTGGCGTGCGCCCAGCGGTCTCGTCTTCACCCGCGTCATCTCGGTCGACGACAAGTTCATGTTCACCATCGCCGATACGGTGACCAACCCCACCGGAGCGCCGGTGACGCTTGCGCCCTATGTCTCGGTGCAGCGCCAGGGCCTGCCGGAGGGTCTCGGCAAGGTGAACATCGTCCACGAGGGCGCGATTGGCGTCCTCGGCCAGGACAAGCCGGATCTGCGCGAGCTCGGCTACAAGAGCTGGAAGAAGAAGGGCGAAGAGGCCTGGCGCGCCAAGGGCGGCTGGTTCGGCATCACCGACAAGTACTGGATGACCGCCTTCGTGCCTCCGCAGTCCGACCAGATCGACGCCCGGGCGCGCGTGGTTAAGGACCCCTCCACCGACATCGATATCTACGAGACCATCTACAGCGGCCAGGGCGTGCAGATCGCGCCTGGCAAGCAGGTCACCCAGGTGAGCCACCTGTTCGCGGGCGCCAAGACAGTGCCCGTGCTGCGGGGCTACCAGCAGGGCCTGCACATCCCCCGCTTCGTCGACGCGGTGGACTGGGGCAACCTGTGGTTCCTGACCAAGCCGGTCTTCGCCCTGCTCGAGTACTTCCACCGGCTGGTGGGCAATTTCGGCGTGGCCATCCTCATGCTCACGGTGGTGGTCCGCATCATCACCTTCCCGCTCGCCAACAAGGGCTACGAGATGGGTGTGAAGATGAAGCGCATCCAGCCGGAGCTGCAGGCGCTTCAGAAGCGCCTCAAGGACGACCCGCAGGCGCAGCAGAAGGAGATGATGGCCCTCTACCAACGGGAGAAGGTCAATCCGGTGTCGGGCTGCGTTCCGGTGCTGTTCCAGATTCCAGTGTTTTACTGCCTGACGAAGATCTTCACCGTCACGATCGAGATGCGGCACGCGCCGTTCTTCGGCTGGATCCACGACCTGTCGGCGCGCGACCCGACCACCATCTTCAACCTCTTCGGCTTGATCCCTTGGGATCCCTCTGCCGCGCCCCTGATCGGCGGCGTGCTCGGCGGCATGCTGCATGTTGGCGTGTGGCCGCTGGCCTATGGCTTGAGCATCTGGCTGAGCCAGTCGATGACGCCGATGACCGGCGTGGATCCGACCCAGCGGGCGATGATGAAATTCATGCCGCTGATGTTCACCTTCATTATGGCGCAGTATTCGGTGGGGCTGCTGATCTACTGGACCTGGAGCAGCTTCATCACGATCTTCCAACAGTACATCATGATGCGCCGGTTCAAGGTCGACAATCCGATCGACGACTTCCTGCGCCGCTTCTCCAGGGCCGGGGCCGGCTGATGGATGAGACGCCCGCGGGGGGCGTCTTCTCGGCCGAAGAGGTCGAGGCCGCGCGGGTGCTGTTCGCCCGGCCCGTGGAATTCCTGATGGGCGCCGCCAGGATCGACGGCCTGCCGCCGCCGGACCTGCCGGAGGTGGCCTTTGCCGGCCGCTCGAACGTGGGCAAGTCCTCGCTGATCAACGGCCTGACCGGCCGCCGCCACCTCGCCCGCGCCTCGACCGAGCCTGGCCGCACGCGCGAGGTGAATTTCTTCCTCCTCGACGGGCGCCTACGCCTGGCCGACCTGCCGGGCTACGGCTTCGCGCGGGCGTCACGATCGGACGCCCGGCGGTTCCAGGACCTGGGACGCGCCTATCTGCGTGGTCGGCCGAACCTGCGCCGGGTCTACCTGCTGATCGACGCCCGCCATGGGCTGAAGACCACCGACGAGGAGGCGCTCGAAGCTCTGGATCGGGCGGCCGTGTCCTACCAGCTGGTCCTGACCAAGACGGACAAGCTCAAGCCTGCCGAGGCGCAGGCGATGGTCGAGGCGACGGCGGCCAAGGTCGCGCGGCGGCCGGCGGCCTTCCCCCGCGTGGTCGCCACCTCCGCCGAGACGGGAGCCGGCCTCGCCGATCTTCGCGCGGAAATCGCGACCGCGGCTTTCGCATGACAAGGGCGGCGCCTTGGCTTAACGCCTCTCGCCGCGCCGCGGGTTGAAGGCGCGGTGCGTGGACCTGACTGACGTGAAAGACGACCTCGAAGCTCCCGGCTGGGCCACCGCCCGCACCCTCGCCGAGGCCCTGCCGTTCATCCAGGAGCACGACCGCCAGACGGTGGTGATCAAGTACGGCGGCCACGCCATGGGCGAAGAACACGTCGCCCGCCAGTTCGCCGCCGATGCGGTGCTTCTCAAGCTGCTGGGCGTGCGGCCGGTGGTGGTGCACGGCGGGGGTCCCCAGATCTCCCGGATGCTCGACAGGGCCGGGGTGAAATCGACCTTCGTGGATGGCCTGCGGGTCACGGACGCGGCGACCATGGAGGTGGCCGAGATGGTCCTCTCCGGAGCCATCAACAAGGAGATCGCCAGTTGGATCACCCAGGCCGGCGCCACCGCGGACGTGCGCGGGGTGGGGCTCTCGGGCAAGGACGCCGGCCTCATCGTCGTGGAGAAGGCGACCCGCACCCGCATCGACCCCGACTCGCGGATCGAGGCGGTGATCGACCTGGGCTTCGTCGGCGAGCCGACCAAGGTCGATCCCAAGCTGATCTCTAGCCTGATCACCTCTGATGACGACTACATCCCGGTGATCGCGCCGATCGGTGTGGCCGAGGACGGCCAGACCTACAACATCAACGCCGACACCGTGGCAGGCGCCGTCGCGGGCGCCCTCAAAGCCAAGCGCATGCTTCTGCTCACCGATGTGCCCGGCGTGCTCGACGCCAACGGCGAGCTGGTCCGTCAGCTCAGCCTCGAACAGGCGGCCGCGGCGATCCGCGAGGGCGTCGTGACGGGCGGCATGATCCCCAAGCTCGAGACGGCCATGGCCGCCGTGAAGGCGGGGGTGGAGGCCGTGGTGATCCTCGACGGACGGCGCACGCACGCCATGCTCGTGGAGCTCTTCACCGAGCACGGCGCGGGCACACTGGTCCGGCGATGAGCGAGGCGGCTGCGGACCTGCGCCACGTCTCCACTTGGCTGTTCGACCTCGACAACACCCTCTACCCGCTGGAGAGCGGCCTCGCCGCCCAGGCCTCCGACCGGATCACCGACTATGTCGAGCGCCTGACGGGCCTTCCGCGCGAGGAGGCCCAGGCCCTGCAGAAGCGGTATCTGGCCGAGCATGGCCTGACCCTGCGCGGATTGATGAGCGAGCACGGCGTGGACCCGGACGAGTACCACGCGCGCATCGCCGTCGAGCCTGACTGTCTGGTCCCCGACGACGCCCTGCGCGCCGGCCTGGCCCGTCTGCCCGGGCGGCGGATCATCTTCACCAACGCTGACGCGGCCCACGCCGAGCGCGTGCTCGAGCGCCTGGCGGTGGCGGACCTCTTCGACGAGGTCTTCCACATCGCATCAGCCGCCTTCATCCCGAAGCCCTCGCGCGGCGCCTTCGAGCGGATCCTCGCGGCGCACGCGATCGCCCCGCGCGAGACGGCATTCTTCGAGGACAGCGAGCGCAACCTGGAGCCGGCTGCCGAGCTGGGCATGACCACGGTCCTCGTCGGCCCCTATGCGGAGGCCAGCACGGCCTCCTTCGTCCATCACCGGGCGAGCGATCTCGCCGCCTTCCTCGCCCAGGCCAATATCAAGGAGATCCCATGAACGCCGTGTCCCTCGCCGACCTCGAGGCCGAGATCGCCGCGGGCTGGGAGATCCGCGACCGCATCGGGCCGGACACCACCGGGCCGATCCGCACGGCCGTGGAGGAGACCCTGGCGCGGCTCGACGCCGGCCACGCGCGAGTGGCGGAGAAGGTGGAAGGCCAGTGGGTTGTGCGCCAGTGGCTCAAGCAGGCGATCCTGCTGGCGTTCCGCCTCACCCCCAGCCACGTCATGCACGCCGGCGCCCTTGGCGGTGGCCTTGGACCCTGGTGGGACAAGATCCCCAGCAAGTTCGCCCGCTGGGACGCGCCGCAGTTCGAGGCGGCAGGCTTCCGCGCTGTACCCGGCGCGATCGTGCGTCAGGGCGCCTTCATCGGCCGGGGTGCGGTGCTGATGCCCTCGTTCGTCAACATCGGCGCGCATGTGGGCGAGGGGACGATGGTCGACACCTGGGCCACCGTCGGCTCCTGCGCTCAGGTGGGCCGTGACTGCCACATCTCCGGCGGCGCGGGTCTGGGCGGCGTGCTCGAGCCTCTGCAGGCGGCGCCCACGATCATCGAGGACAACTGCTTCATCGGCGCGCGCTCGGAAGTGGCGGAGGGCGTGATCGTGGGCGAGGGCTCGGTGCTCTCGATGGGCGTCTTCCTCACCGCCTCGACGCGGATCGTCGACCGCAAGACCGGCGAGGTCCACCGCGGGCGCGTGCCGCCCTATTCGGTGGTCGTGCCGGGCGCCCTGCCGGATCCGCATGGGGTTGGGCCCAGCCTCGGCTGCGCGGTGATCGTCAAGACGGTGGACGCCCAGACGCGCTCGAAGACCAGTATCAATGATCTGTTGAGGGACTAAGGGCGTGGGGGCGGCGAGCGCACGCGAGTGGGACGGCGCCGAGGGTGGCTGCGCCTGCGGCGCGCTCCGCTACCGGCTCTCGGCAGCGCCGGCCAGCGGCTATCTGTGCCACTGCCATCAATGCCAAAAGCGCTCCGGCAGCGCCTTCAGCTTCCAGCTGATCTTCCCCCAAGGGGCCCTGGCGTTTGTTTCCGGGGAGCCCCTGATCCGCGAGCGCGCGACCGCCTCGGGAGGGGTCATGCACTCGGCGTGGTGCCCGCACTGCGCCAGCCGCATCAGCATCGATGGGACAGACTGGCCGTGGGTCACCCTGAGGGCCGGGACTCTCGACGAGACGACCCACCTGCGCCCCGCGGCCCAGATCTGGACCGCCAGCGCGCAGGCCTGGGCGCTCGTCCCGGACATCCTGTCCTTCGAGGGGCAGCCCGAGCCATTCGCCGCGATCATTGAAGCCGGACGAGCCGTCTACGGCTGATCCAGGACCGGGACTGCGGTCCGAGACCGGCACGAATGATCTGCTGATGGATTGCTCGCTCAGGCCCTCTGGCCGGTGGTCTGGCGTGAGGTGGCCGCGCGTCCCGCCGCGAGGGCGAGGAGGATGGCCGGGGCGACGATCGCTGCGCCCACGAAATAGGGCGCATTGACGTTGATCGCCGAGAAGGCCAGCGCCATGCCCTGCGGCCCGACCAGGCGCGCGCAGGCGCCGGCGGCGTTGTTGAGGCCCATTACCTGCCCCTGGACGTCGCCGTCGATGCTGCGCGAAATCAGGGCGCCTGAGTTGGGGAAAGCCACGGACGAGAACAGGGCCGTCATCGCCATCAGGCTATAGGTGATGAGGCCCCCATCGCCGACGATCGGCTGCAGGCACATGGAGACGACGGTGCCGGCCATCCCCACCGCCAGCATCGTCGCCTCGCCGAAGCGCTTGGAGAGGGCGCCGGTCAGGAAGAACTGGGTGGGCGAGGAGATCAGGCCCGAAATGCCGAAGCACAGCCCCACCTGGCTCGGCGTCCAGTTGAAGCGGTGGTGCGCCCACAGGGGAAAGACCAGCTCGATGCCGGAGAAGGCGAAGCCGACGGTGAAGGTGAGCAGGATCAGCCGCCCGACCACCGGGTGGCGTGCGGCGTAGCCCATCATCTCCCAGCGGCTGGGCTGGGGGCCTCGCCTGGTCCGCGTCCGGCTTTCGCGCACGAGCAGCAGCACGCCGAGCGCCGCGCAGGCGCCAAGGGCCGAGGCGGCGAGGAGCGGGATCTGGAAGCCGATCGGCCCCAGGGAGGGCTTGGCCAGGCTGCCGCCCACGAACGGGCCGAGGATGAAGCCGATGTTGTAGGCCGCGCCGATCTTGGCGATACGGCCGGCTCGCTCCTCCGGGGGGCTGACGTCGGCGATGTAGCCTTGGACGACCGAACCGTTGCCGGCGCACATGCCCCCCAGCACTCGGATGAGGAGCGCCCAGTAGATGTTGGGCGCGAAGGCCAGAGCGCCGTAGCAGAGGCAGTTGGCCATCAGGGTGGAGATCAGGATCGGCTTGCGGCCGATGCGGTCGGACAGCCGGCCCCAGAAGGGTTCGCCGATGAACGAGCCCAGCGAATAGGCGGAGAAGATCAGGGCGACCAGCTGCGGGCTCGCGTGGAACGAAGCGCCGTAGAAGGGCAGAAGTGGCACGACGATGCCAAAGCCCATCATGTTGATGAACATGACCGACAGCAGGGTGTAGAGAGCCGCCGCAGAGCCGCGGGGGCCCTGGGGTTTTTCCTGGGCGGTCATGGCGCCCGACATAAAGCGAGCCCCCAAGCGTCACAAGCCATTCGCCGCGCCTTCATGGCGCCAGTCGTACGCGGGCGGTGACCTGCTGGGCCAGGATCAGGCCAGGCGCGATCAGGGCGGCGGCCGTGGCGAAGGGCGCGCCGATCGAAAGGTGGGCGAAGGCGGCGGAGGCCCAGAGCGGTCCGCCGATTCGCGCCAGGCAGTTGCTGGACATGTTGAGGCCCAGGATCTCGCCCTGGCGCTCGGGGGGCGCGGACTGCGAGATCAGCGCGCTGATATTGGGAAAGGTCAGGGACTGGCCGAAGGAGACAGTGAACAGCCCGGCGATCGCAATCGGCCAGGTGGGCGATAGGAGTTGGACGAGCATGCCCGTCCCCACCATCACCAAGCCCCAGGTCAGCACGCGCGCCGGACCGAACCGCCGAGCCAGTGTGCCGGTGACCAGCCCCTGGGCGACCGCGCCGATAACGCCGATGGCCATGAAGGCGAAACCGATCTGGCGCGGGCCCCAGCCGAACCTCGCCTGGGTCCAAAGGCCATAGGTCGCCTCGATGCCCGCAAAGCCCGAGATGACGATGAAGGCGGCGATCAGGGTGCGGCCGATGACCGGATGGGCGAAAGCTTCGCGCGCGACCTCCAGCCGCGGGCGCTGTGCGATCCTGGCGTGGTCCTCATGGCGGGTCTCGCGCACGAAGAGGGCGACGCAGATGGCGGCGAGACCTGCCAGGGCGGCCGCCGCGAGCAGGGGCGCCTGGAATCCGGCGACGCCGGCCGAGGGCTTGGCCAGCAGTCCGCCAAGGCCAGGTCCGGTGACGAAGCCCATGCTGAAGGCCGCGCCCAGGTGCCCCAGGCGCGAGGGCCGGTGCACAGGGGGCGTCACGTCGGCGATGTATCCCTGGATGGTGGAGATGTTGCCGCTCATGAACCCCCCGGCGAGGCGGACGAGGCAGGCGATCAACATGTTCGGCGCGAAGGCGAGGGCGACATAGGCCACGGCCGCGCCGCTGATCGTCGCCAGCAGCACGGGCCGCCGACCGATCCGGTCCGACAGCCGACCCCAGAACGATTCCGCAAACAGCTGGCCCACCGCGAACGACGAGAACATCGCCCCGATCTCCAGGGTCGAGGCGTGGAAGGCGCGCCCATAGAACGGCAGCAGCGGGATCACGACGCCAAAGCCCGCCATGTTCACGAACACGACGGCCAAAAGCGCCACGATCGCGCGTTGCGCGTCGTCCCGATTTGCACTTGGGGGCATGGCGCTGGCGAATAACGAAGAATTGTCTCCGGGGCGACCCTCGATGCGCGGCGCGCCGTAACTTGCCCCAACCCGTGTCGCCGCAGCCTCAGTTCGGCGGGTTGTATTTCTCCAGGAAGTCCATCGTCGCCTGCAGCATCTCCAACCGCGTCTCGCCGCGCGAAAGCCAGTGATCCTCGCTCTTCAGGGTGACGAGGCGGACGTCCTTGCCCGCCTTCTGTAGGGCGTCGGCCATCATCCGGCTCTGCTCGTAAGGCACGACTGTGTCGTCCTTGCCGTGGATCAGGAGCACCGGAACCATGACGCGGTCCAGGTGGTGGATCGGCGAGATGTCGTCGAGACTGCGGCCCTTGTCGACGCCGACATAGCGGTCCCAGTAGCGCTCGCTGGCCACGCTGGTCCGGTTCTTGGACCAGGCGACCATACGCTTCATGTCCGAGACGCCCGCGACCGAGACAGCGCAGCGATAGACGCCGGGATCGAGGGTGACGCCCGCCAGGGCGGCGTAGCCGCCATAGCTGTCGCCGACGACGCACACCCGCTTGGGATCGATCGACCCCTGCGACGCGAGCCATCGCACGCCGTCCGACAGGTCTGTCTGCATTTTACGGCCGTACTCGCCAAATCCTGCGGCGAGGAACTTCCAGCCGAAGCCGTCGGAGCCACGGTAGTTGACCTGGAGCACGGCGTAGCCGCGCGAGGCCATCGCCTGGGCCCACCAGTCGAAACCGGGGTCGTCGCGGGAGGCCGGTCCTCCGTGCGGCAGGACGATCAGCGGCAGTCCCTTCGGGGCGCGGCCGTTCGGGAGAGTCAGATAGCCGGTGAGCGGGGTTCCGTCGGCGGCCTTGAAGGCGATCGGCGTCACGGGCGCGACGTCTGACTTGACCGTAGGATATCGAAGCCCCAGCCAACGCGACGAGCCCGCCGGGATATCGACGAAGGCGTAGGCTGGCCCGTCTGTGGGGGAGTCGGCCAGGACGATCATCTTCTGATGGTCGGCGGAGACAGAGGCCAGCGTCACGCGCTCGCCGGGATAGGCCCGCACCACCGCGTCCCATCGCTTCTGGTCCATGGGATCGAAGAAGACGTAACGGTCCTGGTCTCCGGCGAGGGCATAGAGTCCCACCATACGACCGGTCGTCGGATCGTGGATCGGTTCGGCCTGAGGATCCGCGGCGACGGCCGCGCCCCAATCCTCGGAATCCCGGCCGATCTCGTGCATGGCGCTGGCGCCTGCCATGTCGTCGTACACGAGCGCCGTCTTGCCATCGCGACCAAGGCCCAGGATCTCGGGTGTCTCGATCGCCGCGTCCAACGACTTGACTGTATGCCAGACCGCGCGCCGCTCGACCTTCACGCTCCAGCGGCGGGACTGTGGATCGTATTGGGCGAGGGCGAGGGGTTCGCCCTGATCGTCCACAAGGAACTGGCGGTTGAACGGCTGCCCCTCCTGGATCAGGTCAGAAAGGCCGCTGTCCAGGTCCACCTTGAATAGAGAGACGTGGGCGGCGTTCGCGGAAAAGTGGAAGGCCTCCACGAAGGCAAAGGGCCGGCCGCCGATAACCCGCACCATGGGCGGCGCAAGCACGGCGTCGATGGTCCTGGGCACGCCACTCGGCAACACGCGCTCCCTGTGCGTCTTCAGATTGTAATCGATGGCCACAAACCACTCCCCGCGCGGGGCGGTTGTCCCGGGAATGTCGGTCGTTTGGGATGTGGTGACGATGAGATGGTTCGAGCCCGCCCATTGGATCCAGCGGACCTTCTTCTCGCCGGCAGGGATCTTCAAAAAGGACTTCAGGTCGGTTGCTCGTGTGAGGGCCACCGTCCGGGCCTCACCGTTGGTGACCACTGCCGCGATCAACTCGCCGTCGGGCGAGACCGCGGCCCCCTCGATGGCAGGGAGGCGGCCGTATGCCTCAAGCGGCGCAGCCGCCGCCGGGCTCGCTCCCAGACAGGATGTAGCCGCCAGCGCGGCCGCACGTCCTACCCCTGTCAATTCGCCCATTTTTTGATGGAAGCGTAACTGTCTGAAGGACCGACCGTTAGCGACGGAAGGCCGCGCCGTAGCCTCAGCTCGGCGCGTTGTATTTTTCCAGGGAGTGAAAAGGGGGCTAGGAATTCAACCTTCGCCTCGGGAAGATTTCGCCGGATACTGAACTTGTCGCGCGATTCGTAGGACGACTCGTTGTGTCATTTGTCGTTTCCGATGGGAAGATGGTGGCCGAGGTCGAGCCGTCCGATCGACACAATGGGACTCTCGCATGATGGAAGTCGTTCCGCTTCTTCTCTTTCTGGGCTCGTTGGTCGGGTTGTGGCTGGCGACGTGGATCGGTGGGTCTATATTCGGAAAGCGATGGGAGCTTCATGAGCATTCGCGTTCCGATTACACAAGTATTCTCGCTGCAATACTGACCCTTATGGGACTTATCATCGGATTCACCTTCTCCATGGGGCTGACCCGCTACGACTTGCGGAAAAACTATGAGCAGGCGGAAGCCAATGCGATCGCCACGGAGTTCGTCCGCGCGGACCTGCTGCCCGCCGCCGATGCGCAGAGGGTGCGTGTCCTGCTGACGAACTACGTGGACCTGCGAATCCGATACTTCGTGAGCCAAGACGACGCTGAGCTTCGGCGCCTCAAGGAACAGACGGGCCAGTTGCAGGGCCAACTCTGGGCCGCAGTTCGAAACCCATCAGTGACGCAACCCTCGATGGCGTTCCTGACGCTGAGCGGCATGACCGACGTCTTCAACACCCAGCGTTACAGTCAGGCGGCTTGGTGGAACCGCATACCGCGGGCAGCCTGGTGGTTGATGGTGGGGATCGCGCTCGCCGGCTGCACGCTCGTCGGTTACGGAGCCCGGAGGTTCAAGACAGAGGTTTATTTCATCTGGGTGCTTCCGGCCGTCCTCTCGATCTCATTCTTCCTGATCGCGGACATCGACGACCCGCGCGGCGGCTTGATCCTGGTAAAGCCGCAGAACCTGGTCGATGTCGCACAGTCGATGCGCGCGAGCGTCGCGGCCGAGAGTCCCGCCTAGGAGATCTTAGCGGGCGGAGTCTGAACGCGCTCTCCTCCCCCTCCATGAGGGAGGTCGCAGACCGCCGAAGGCGGGCCGACGGAGGGGGGAGGCCTCGCCACGAGTGTCGGCGGGCTGATCCTGTCCCACCTTGGTCGGGGCCGCTTTCCCCATCCGTCCGCTGGCCTGTGGCCGGCGTCCACCTTCCCCAGGAGGGGAAGGAGAGCGCGTGGGACGGTGTTACCTCGGCGCGAGGATCATGATCATCTGGCGGCCTTCCATGCGGGGCTCGTATTCGACCTTGGCCACCGGGTCGAAGTCGCTCTTGACCTGTTGGAGGAGCTTCATGCCGAGTTCGGGGTGGCGCATCTCGCCGCCGCGGAAGCGCAGGGTCACCTTGACCTTGTCGCCTTCCTCGAAGAAGCGGTGCATGGCCTTTGCCTTCACCTCGTAATCATGCACGTCGATGTTGGGGCGGAGCTTGATCTCCTTGACCTCGACGAGCTTCTGGCGCTTGCGCGCCTCGTTCTTCTTCTTCTGTTCCTGGAACTTGAACTTTCCGAAGTCGAGGATCTTGCACACCGGCGGTTCGGCGGTGGGGGAGACCTCCACCAGATCGAGCCCGACTTCCATCGCCGCCTCGAGGGCCGCCGAGGTCGGCATTATGCCCTGCTTTTCACCGTTCTGATCGATCAACAGGACGCGTGGAACGCGAATCTCATCGTTGATGCGGGGGCCGTCCTTCGACGGCGGGGCGGGCATAGGACGGCGAATAGGGTGTGCTCCTTTGAAGTCAAATCCGATTGCAGGGGTGCTGCGGCCACACCCCGGCAGGGAAGTATATGATCGGGGCTCGCCAAAGGATCAAGACGTCGGGCGATCGCAGAGCGCAGCCGTCTCCAGCGCTGCCGTCAGAACCGGGGCGACCTCCAGGTCGTCGAGACGGGTGCTGCGGATCACCTGGACCCGCCCACGCGGAGCGCAAAGGTCGGGATTGGAGTCGGACGAGAATAGAGAAATGGCCGGGGCGCCGGCCGCGGCCAGGAGGTGCATCGGCCCGGTGTCGTTGCCTACGGCGACGGCGGCGACCTCGCCCAGGCGCGCGAGTTGGGCCAGGCTCGTGCGGCCCGTCAGGTCTCGCGCACCCGGTGCGCCGGCCGCGATCGATTCGCCAACCTGGACCTCACCGGGCCCGCCGACGATCGAGACGGCGAATCCCGCGCCCAGGAGGCTGCGGGCGAGTCCGGCGAAGTTCTCCGCCGGCCAGAGCTTGCGCGGCCGCTTCGGCGAGGCGCCGGGAACAAGCAGGGCGAGGGGCCGGGACGTCCGTTCGGCCGGGGCCGCGCGGGCGGCGAGCCAGGCCACGTCCGGGGCCGCGGCCGCGCCAGGTTCGACAGGTTCGACTGGGGCGAGGCCGGCGTGATTGAGCTGTTCGGCCTGACGCTCGAGGGTGTGCATGCGCATGCGTCCCGGGTTTCGGTGGGGCAGGGCGCAGCCGGCTGCGACGCCCGACCAGGCCGGCGGAAAGGGCCGCATGAGCTGGAAGTAGAGGTTGGTGCGATCGACGTTCTGCAGGTCGTAGACCCGCGCATACCTTGCCCTCCGCAGCCGTTGCGCCAGGGCCAGGAAGTCTGCGAACTGTCGCGGCCTGCCGCCCGCATCGACCGCGTCGAAGAAGGGGCTCGATCGCGCCAGCTCCGCGAAAGCGGGCGTGGTGAGCAGGGTGATCCGAGCGTCAGGATGGGCGGCGCGGATGCGCGCGAACGCTGGGAAGGCGAGGATCATGTCTCCCAGGGCGGAGAGCTTGATCACCAGTATGCCGGTGCGACGGCTCATACCCGCCTCCTAGCAAGCCGGGCGTAGGCGGCGAAGGTCGCCTCGGTCATCGCCTGCAGGGAGAAGCAATCAACGATTCGCGAGCGCGCCCGTGCGCCGATGGCGCGGCGCCCGACCGGGCCCAGCGCCAGGGCCGCCTCGATCGCCGCGGTCCAGGCGGGCGTCTCGCCAGCGGCGACGAGCCAGCCGGCCCCATCACCCAGGGTCTCGCGCACGGCGCCGAGGTCCGAGGCGATGACCAGACGCTCCATGGCGGCGGCTTCGGCGACGCTGCGGCCAAAGGATTCAGGCTTGGTCGATGGCGCAAGCACGACGTCGGCGGCGGCGAGGGCGCCGGCCATGTCGTCGACCGGACCCACGAGCCGGACCCGATCGGCGACACCCGCCGCGCGCGCCGCCGCCTCCAGGTCGCGGGCGTCGGCGGCGGCCTCGGCGCGGCCCGCAAGGACCAGCAGGGCGTCTGGCGCGTGGGCGGCGGCGAAGGCGCGGATCGCCAGGGCCTGCCCCTTCCAGCCGGTCAGGCGCGCGGCCTGAAGGACCACCGGCTGGTCCGGGCCCGCGCCCCACGCCGCGCGCAAGGCCGCCGGCCGCTCGGGCGCCACCGCGCCGGGATCGAACCGACGAACATCCACGCCCTCGGGAATGACAAGCACGCGCTGCGGATCGACGCGGTGTTCCTTAAGGACATGTGCGCAGGTGAAAGCCGAATTGGCGAAGGTCGCGACCCCCCGTGTCATCACCGAATTGTACCAGCGCTTGGCGGCCGAACCGGATCCGTAGACGCCATGATAGGTCGCCACCACCGGGACATCGGCGAGGCGCCCGGCGATCAGGGCGCTGAAGGCCGGCGCGCGGGAGCGGACATGGATCAGGCTCGCGCGGGCGCGGCGGGCGAGGCTTGCGAGGCGCGCGCCGTTGGCCACGATCCTGGCGGGGTCCTTGGCGTGAACGGGAAGGCGGACGATCTCGGCGCCAAGCACCCGCGCCTCGCTCTCCAGGGCGCCACCCATCGTGGCGATGAGCGAGCGGGCGCCGGCGGCGGCCACGACGCCCGCGGTGTCCAGAGTCACCTGCTCGACCCCGCCGCCATCCAGTCGCGGCGTCACCTGGATCAGGACGAAGTCCTCTGGGAGCCTGGCTATGACGGGCGCCGGTCGCGGACGGGCGTCAGGCCCGGCCGAGCACCGCCTCCACGGCCGCGCGCGCCTGGTTCGCCCCGGAGGGCGAGCGCAGGGCGAAGGCGACATTGGCGCGCAGCAGCCCGATCGGATCGCCGCAATCATAGGTGACGCCTTCGTACTCGAGGGCGAAGTAGGGCTCGCTCGCCAGGCGCTTCAGCATGGCGTCGGTCAGCTGGATCTCGCCGCCCGCCCCGGTGGCGTGGGCGGACAGGGCCTCGAACACGCCGGGCTGCAGTACATAGCGGCCGGCGATGAAGAGGTTCGATGGCTCGGTCCCTGGCGCGGGCTTCTCGACCATGCCGGTCATCGCATGGAGACGGCCGTTGAAACCGGCGAAGGGTTCGCCCAGGGCGACGATGCCGTACTTGTGCGCCTCGCCGGGGGGCGCCGGCTCGACCGCCACGATATTGCCCCCACCCGTCGCCTCGTGGGCGGCGATGGCCTGCGAGAGGGCGCCTGGCTGCGCGTCCATCAGCATGTCGGGCAACATGACGGCGAAAGGCTCGTCGCCGATGATGTCGCGCGCGCACCAGACGGCGTGGCCGAGGCCCAGCGGCGCCATCTGGCGCACGAAACTCGCCTGACCGGGCTCGAGAAGGTCCGCCCGGGCCGCGTCGAGGAGGTCGGTCTTGCCCTTGGCCTTCAGTTCCGTCTCCAGCTCGTAGGCCCGGTCGAAATAGTCCTCGATCGCGCTCTGGCCTCGGCCGACCACGAAGACGAAGTGCTCGATGCCGGCGGCCCGACCCTCGGAGACGACGTGGGCCAGGATCGGCCGATCGAAGACGTTGAGGAGGTTCTTCGGCGTGGCCTTGGCCGCCGGCTGGATGCGGGTTCCCAGCCCTGCCACCGGCAGAACGGCCTTTCGCACGCGTCTGGTCACGCCCGACAACTCCATCCGTTTGAGACTGGGGCGCAGCCCTACTCGACGGTGACGGACTTGGCGAGATTGCGCGGTTGATCCACGTCGGCCCCCTTGGAGACGCCGACCTGGTAGGCCAGCAGCTGCAGAGGCGTTGCGAAGATCAGGGGCGCGATCAGCGGGTCGCACCCGGGAATGGTCACCACCTTCGCCTCCGCGGGGGCGTGCGCCGCTCCGCGCTCGTCGGTGATCAGCACCACCGAGCCGTTGCGCGCGATGACCTCGGAGATGTTGGACATCGTCTTCTCGAAGAAGTTGTCGCTGGGCGCCACGACGATCACCGGCGTGTCCTCGTCGATGAGGGCGATCGGCCCGTGCTTCATCTCTCCGGCGGCGTAGCCCTCGGCGTGGATGTAGCTGCCCTCCTTCAGCTTCAGTGCGCCTTCCAGGGCGAGTCCGTACATCGGCCCGCGGCCAAGATAGAGGACGTCGCGGGCCTTGGAGACCTCCAGGGCGATCGGGCGGATTTGGTCTTCGGCCAGGGCGAGGGCTTGCGACAGGAGCCTGGGCGCCTCCAGCAGCACCTTCACCAGGCGCTTTTCTTCCTCGGCGTCGATACGCCCGCGAGCGCGGGCGGCGGCGATACCGAGCGCGGTCAGGGCGGTGACCTGGGCGGTGAACGCCTTGGTCGAGAGGACGCAGACCTCGGGCCCGGCATGGGTGGGCCACAAGAGGTCCACCTCGCGCGACATCGTGGATTCCGGCGCATTGACGATCGCGGCGGTGCGCAGGCCCTTGGCCTTGCACCAGCGCAGCGCAGCCAGGGTGTCGGCGGTCTCGCCGGACTGGGAGACGGCCAGGGCGAGCGTCGAGGGCGTGACCGCCGGATTGCGATAGCGGAACTCCGAGGCCACCTCCACGTCGGTAGGCAGGCCCGCCAGATCCTCGATGACGTAGCGGGCGACGAGGCCGGCATAGTAGGCGGTGCCGCAGGCGAGCAGCTGCAGCCGGTCGATCGAGGTGAAATCGAACCCCCCCGGCGCGGCGGCGACGCCGGCTATGGGGTCGAGATAGGCCGACAGGGTGTGCTGGCAGGCGTCCGGCTGGTCATGGATCTCCTTTTCCATGAAGTGCCGGTAGTTGCCCTTCTCCACCAGGGCGGCGGAGGCGGACACCGCGCGGATCGCGCGCTCCACGCTCTGGCCCGAGGCGTCGAAGATGAGCGCGCCGTCGTGGTCGATCGCCACGTAGTCGCCCTCGTCGAGATAGGCGATCCGGTTCGTGAACGGCCCGACGGCCAGGGCGTCCGATCCCAGGAACATCTCGCCCTCGCCATAGCCGACGACCAGGGGACTGCCGCGCCGCGCGCCAAGGATCAGGTTCTCGTGGCCGTCGATCAGCGCCCCCAGGGCGTAGGCGCCGGTGATCCGGTCCAGGGCCGCCTTGAACGCCGCGATCGGCGCCTTGCCGGCTTCGAGCTCGACGTCGATCAGGTGGGCGACCACCTCCGTGTCGGTCTCGCCTTCAAACTCCCGCCCCATGGCCTTCAGCTCCGCCTTGAGCGTGGCGAAGTTCTCGATGATGCCGTTGTGGACAAGCATGACGCGCCCCGCCTTCTGCGGGTGGGCGTTGCGCACGGAGGGCGCGCCGTGGGTGGCCCAGCGGGTGTGGCCAAGGCCCGTGGTCGCGTGCAGCGGATCCTCGGCCAGGACGGCCTCGAGGTCGCGGATCCGGCCCTTGGCCCGGCGCCGCTCCAGCTGGCCGCCCACATGGGCCGCGATCCCCGCCGAGTCATAGCCGCGATACTCGAGCCGGCGCAGGCTCTCCACGATCCGTGGCGCGACCGGTTCGACCCCTACGATGCCGATGATGCCGCACATGTGCGTTGATCGCCCTCTGGAAGTTGCCGCTTTGTGACCGCCACACGAACGGGTAACCTTCCCGCTCGTGAACCAGGGCTGAAGCTTGTAGTCATCGTCGCGACAGGCGCGGCGCAATAATGGTTTCGCATCTTTTCACGGGCGTAATGAAACGGGGTTCCATGGGCGAGCGGACCTATTTCGGCACCGACGGTATCCGGGGCCAGGCCAATCAGTTCCCAATGACGGCGGAGGTTGCACTTCGCGTCGGCATGGCGGCCGGCAAGCTGTTCAGATCTGGGGGAGATCGCCGCCACCTGGTGGTGATCGGCAAGGACACCCGCCTCTCCGGCTACATGATCGAGCCCGCCCTGGTGGCCGGTTTCACCAGCGTGGGCATGGACGTGCGCCTGTTCGGCCCCCTGCCCACACCGGCGGTGGCGATGATGACGCGCTCGATGCGCGCTGACCTGGGTGTGATGATCAGCGCCTCCCACAACAGTTTCGCCGACAACGGCATCAAGCTGTTCGGCCCCGACGGCTACAAGCTCTCCGATGAGATGGAGGCCCGGATCGAGGCCCACATGGACGAAGGGCTGCAGGAAGGCCTCGCCGGGCCCAAGGAGCTCGGCCGGGTGGCTCGCATGGACGAGGCCCAGGCCCGCTATGTGGAGATCGTCAAGGCGACCCTGCCGCGGACGCTCAGCCTGGCGGGTCTGCGCGTGGTGGTCGATTGCGCCAACGGCGCCGCTTACAAGGTTGCGCCTACCGCGCTCTATGAGCTGGGCGCCGAGGTGATCGAGATCGGCGTCAGCCCCAACGGCTTCAACATCAACGAAGAATGCGGCTCGACCAGTCCAGGCGCCCTGGTGAAGGCGGTCCGCGAGTACCGGGCGGACATCGGCCTGGCGCTCGACGGCGACGCCGACCGCCTGGTCATCTGCGACGAGAAGGGCCAGCTCGTGGACGGCGACCAGATCATGGCGCTGATCGCCAAATCCTGGGCGGCGCAGGGAAAGCTGGCCGGCGGCGGGGTCGTGGCGACAGTGATGTCGAACCTCGGCCTGGAGCGCTTCCTGGCGGACCGCGGCCTCAGCCTGGAGCGTACCCCCGTGGGCGACCGCTCGGTGATGGTGCGCATGCGCGAGGGGCGCTTCAACCTCGGTGGCGAGCCTTCCGGCCACATCATCCTCTCCGACTATTCCACCACTGGAGATGGCCTGATCGCGGCCCTGCAGGTCCTGGCCGAGCTCGTGCGCTCCGACGCACCGATGAGCGCGCTCGCCCGCCAGTTCGAGCCGGTGCCCCAGAAGCTCGAGAACGTTCGCTTCAGCGGCGGCCGGCCGCTGGAGACCGAGACGGTCAAGACCGCCATCGCCAACGCCCAGGCCAGGTTGAACGGGTCGGGCCGCATCCTCGTGCGCGCCTCGGGCACCGAACCGCTCATCCGGATCATGGCCGAGGGCGACGATGAGAAGCTGGTCGCCCAGCTCGTGCGCGAGATCGCCGGCGCGGTCAAAACCGCGGCGGCCGCCGCCTGAGGCGCGTGCGGGGAGGCGGGGGGAGCCCTGTGTCGGACGGCCGCGCCCGTTTCATTCTCGACACCGTCTCTGAACTCTGATTTCATAAGATTTCATTGGCGCTGGGGCAGCGCCTTAGGGTTCCGTCGACAAGGGAAGCTCGTGCAAGGTACCCAGCCGTCTAACAAATCCGGTAAACCGGTTGAGATGGCCAGGGGTTCGGGCGGGTTAGCCTGCTTTCTGTTTGCGGCTGTTCTCGCCTGCGCCTTCTGGATTGGCGCCATTTTCGCGTCACATCCTCTGGTTCACTGACGAACAACACGAAATTGTGACGTGCGTGCTCCCGCTGTGACGTACGTGCTCCCGCGCGTCTGTCCCTCCCCTTCCGGGGAGAGATGCTGAGCGAATCGAAGCCGGGTGGGGAAGTGTGGATCATCCCCAGCGCCGCGGTCCTTCCCCAGAGTTCCCCACCCGTCGCGCCTGCGACGCGACACCCTCCCCAGAAGGGCAAGGACGTTCATGCCGGGCGGGTGCTGATCCTGCGGCTGACAGCCAGCTCGATCAGCGCGGCGGCGATGAGCGTGGCGCCGACCAGCGGGTAGATCACGCCGACGACCGCGACGATTGCGATGAAGCCGCGCGCCGCGCGGGGCTCCGCCGGCGGCGGCGGAACGCCGAAGGATCCTTGCGGCCGGCGCTTCCACCACATGGTCGCGGCGCTGACCGCCATCAGCACGATGGCGATGCAGCCGCCGAGCATGATCCAACGGTTGAGCGGTCCGAACTCCTGCCCCTGGTGCACGGCGATGCCCCACTCGATCGCCTTGGCGGCCGGCCCCCAGTCGGCGAAGCCGACGTCGCCCAGCACATTGCCGGAGTACTGGTCGAGATAGACGATGCGGGAATCCTCGACCTTGTCGGGACGCCAAGTGGCGACATAGGCGCCGCGCGGGCCGTCCGGCAGGTCGAAACTGGCGGCGCGGTTCACGCCAAGGCGGCGAAAGATGGCTGCAGCGCGATCGAGGCCGATCGGGGTGCGGCCAGGCTCGTCGCCGGACGCCGGTGTCGGCCGCATCTCCATCGCCCAGGGACGTTCCGGCTGCGGATCCTCGGCGTGGGGCCGATGGGACATGGCCGGCATGGTGGCGGTCATCTGCCAGGCGGGCATGACCTCGGCGGGGGCCGAGGGTTCGTAGAGATGGGCGTCGGTCGCCCAGCGCTGTACCTTGGCGCCCCACACGAGCGACCACGGCATTCCCGTCACCGCCAGGAACAGGATCACCGCCCCGGCGAAGGCGCCGGTCACGGCGTGGAGGTCTCGCCAGAACACGCGGGCCGCGGGAGCGCCGCGCAGGCTCACCACGCCGCCGGGGCCCCGGCCGCGCGGCCACCACAGAAAGATCCCCGTCCCGACCAGGACGATCGTCCACCCGGCGGTGATTTCGATCAGGCAGCTCGCCCAGAAGCCGAACTTCTGCAAGCTGTGGACCTTGCGGACGAGCTGCATGACCCCGCCGTAGGCTGTCGAGCCGATCAGATGGCCGTCATAGGGATCGGCGTACGCCGTGAGCGCCTCCCCACCACGGCCCCGGACCATCAGCGTCACCGCCCGATCTGGCCGCGCCGGCGGCGTGATCTCGAGAACGCGCCCGTCGAGACCTGCCTCCACGCGGCTCACGACCTGGCTCAGCGACGCCGCCGGGGCGGCTCGCGCGGGAACGTCCTCGAACGCCCGATAGGCCAGGTGATCCAGCTCCGGGCGGAATAGATAGGCGCCGCCGGTGATCGCCATCATCATCAGGATGGGCAGCACCAGCAGGCCGGCGATGAAGTGCCAGCGCCAGACCGCGGCGTAGAGGGAGCGGCTGTTCATGGCGCCCCCCCTAGCGAAGGCTGAGGCGGAAGCCGCCGAGGACCTCGAGCGGCGTGCCAAGGATCGGCGCCCCTCCCGAGTTGTTGGCGATGTAGACTGTGTCGGTGAGGTTTTGGATCTGCACATAGGCCTGCAGGCTGTGGGTCAGCGGGTAGGAGACTGACGCGTCCATGACGAAGTGGGCGTTCTGGATCAGGTTGTCCGCCGGGTTGTTGTCGCCATAGCTTTTGGAGACCCAACGAAGGTCCGTCTCCACCACCCATCCCCGGGGCCCCCTATAGGCGAGGCGCCCACTGACATTGTGCATCGGCACGTCCTCCAGCCGCTCGCCGACCGCCGCCGGATCCTCCGGGTTCGAGGTGTAGTGGGAGTCCGTGTAGGTGTAGGCGAAGGTCGCCGTAAGGCCGCGCCCCAGGTCCCAGTCCGCCTCCACCTCGATCCCCCGCGCGATCGCCGAAGCTGAATTTATGTTCTGGGTGCAGGTCAGAAAGGTGAAGGTGGCCGCGTCGAAGCCGCACTCCACGCCAAGCGCTGTCGGGCTATCCGAGGCGGGCAGGTTTCGCTGGGTGATCAGGTTGCTGATCGTGGTGTCGTAGAAGCTGATCTGGCTGCGGAAGCCAGGTCGGTTGAAGTCAGCCCCCACCTCGCCCCCGTGGAGAGTCTCCGGCTTGAGCAAGGGATTGCCCTCGAAGATGCCTGCCGTGGTGTCAGCGAAAGTGCGGTAGAGCTGGTCGAGTGTCGGGGCGCGGAAGGATTCATAGTAGGCCCCGCGCAGCGCCACCGTGTCGTTCAGCGCATAGCGGACGTCCACCCGCGGATCGGTCGAGACCTTGCTCGAGGCGGGGATCTGGGCGATCGCCGGGGGAAAGGTGTCGATCGCGTCGTAGTTCTCGTAATACTGGTAGCGGACGCTGCCGACGATCTCGAGATGGCGCACAGGCTCGAGCCGGGCCTGCACGAATCCGCCGAGGAAGAGCTGCTTGCCGCTGCCGACGATGGTCGGCGCCGCCAGGGCCCCGCTGGGCAGGTAGTAGTTCGCGAAATCGCCACCGGCGATATAGTGCGCGTCTATCCCGACCATGTAGCTCTTCAGGATTGAATTCAGCGTCTGCTGCCAGATCAGAGAGCCTCCCGTGTCGTTGACAGGGGTGTAGTGGACGTTCGAAATGTATTCAGTCGTGAAGGTCAGAAGGTGCGGGTTGTTGGTGACGAAGTAGCTGTCGTCGTGGAAGATCGACGCAGTCAGCGATCCGCCGTTGGCGAAGGTCTTCTTTACCTGCCCCGAGTAGGTCCAGATACTTTGAGAATCGTCGCCGATGGGCGTCTGAAGGACTTGGTGGTTGCCATGGTAATCCACGGTCACGCTGGCCGTCAGGTCACTGGTCGGGGCCGCGTCCGCCCTCACGCCGACGTTCCGCGCATTGAAAGTCGTGGGCGTGTACACCGGTGAGCGCAGGGTCGTGGTTCCGAACGAGTTCCATGAGGCCGGCGTGGTCTGGTAGCCGCCCGTGCCGTCGAACCCCGCGTTGAGCGCGAGCGCCAGCTTGTCGTTCACCCGCATCGCGCCATAGGCGTCGGCGCGATAGGTCCCGTAGGACCCCCCGGCGGCGTCGATGTCGAGTTCGTCGCTCGTGGGCGCCCGGGTGATGACGTTGATTACCCCGCCCATCGCCGAGTTCCCCCAGAGGGGGGAGCCGCCGCCGCGGACGATCTCGACGCGGTCCACGTTGTCCAGCGGGACCCTGTTCCATTGGATGTAGCCGAAGAAGGGGTCGTTCAACGGAACGCTGTCCATCAGGACGAGCATCCGCGTCTCGGTCGCCGGCAGGCCGCGCATGGACTCGTTATAGGCCGTGGGATGGCCCACGAAGGGGCCGATCTGATTGAGAACCAGGCCCGGCTCGAGCTGAAGAATGTCGTTGAGTCCCTGGCCGGGAGTCTCGCGGACCTGCGCCGCGGTGACGACGCTGACGCTGGCGGGAACCTGGGTGATCGGTTCGGCGGTGCGCGTGGCGGTGACGACTACTTCGCCCAGCGCGCTGGGGTTGGCGACAGCGACAGGCGTCGGCGTGTGGGCAGGCGCCTGCTGCGCCTGCGCGGCCGCCGCTATGGCGGACGCCAGGGCCAGCGTACCGGCCCCGCGGAGAAGGGGGTAAGGCATATGGACTTTCCGGCTTGACCCGGGCGTCGCCTGGCGGGCGCGCAACAGGCGTGATCTGAGGCGCCAGCCCAGGCGTGGGCCGGCTGTCGAGGTGTCGGATCAGGCCAGAAGGGGAGGACCGCGCGCGCGAGTCTCGATCGCCGCGCCTACGGGCGGAGCCCGGGAGATCTCGGGCGCGAAGGTGATGAAGGCGACGAGGGTCGCGAGGGGCAGGGGTGCGGCCGCGACGGTTACGGGGACGTGAGCGGCGACCTCGCACCAGGGGCAGCGGCCGTGCGAGGGACCCGCTGCGCCATGAGAGTGGGCGGGCCCTGGCGTCGGCGCCGTCTGCGCCGTGCAGATCTGCGCGCCGTCCATCCACGGCGCCGCCTGCATGACCAGCGAGCGCACGACCGCGTCAGCCTGCAACAGGAGGGCCAGCAGCAGGATCGGCAGGACGGCGAGGCGGCCCAATGACTTCACATCGGTCACGCCGCCCCAATCGCGCCATCTATCCGGCGGCGCAAGGGCATTTCCGTCCCTCAGATCTCCTGGTTGTACGCACCCACTTCCGGGTGGCGGGCCAGGCGGGGTTTGACCTCCTTGTGGAAGAGGTCGCGCATGTCGTCGGCGGAGCGGGTGCTCTCCACCACCACCACCATCTCGGGCTTGTTGGACGAGGCGCGCACCAAGAGCCAGCTGCCGTCATCCAGCGCGACACGCACGCCGTTGACGGTGATCACCTCCTTGACCGACCGCCCCAGGATCTTCTCGCCTGCCTTGGCTAGCGCCTCGTATTCGGCGACCACTTCCTTCACCACGTCGTACTTCACCTCGTCGGCAGCGTGCGGACTCATGGTCAGGGAAGTGTAGGCGACTGGCAGGGCGCGCCTGAGTTCGCTGAGCTTCTTGCCTCTGTTGCGGTCGAGCATGGAGAGGATGGCGGCCGCCGCCGTCAGGCCGCAGTCGTAGCCGCGTCCAAGCGGGTTGTTGAAGAAGAAGTGGCCAGACTTCTCGAAGCCGGCCAGGGCGCCCAGCTCGGCGGTCTTGCGCTTGATGTAGCTATGGCCGGTCTTCCAATAGATCGTCTTCACCCCGTGGGCGGCCAACACCGGGTCGGTCGCGTAGAGCCCGGTGGACTTCACGTCGACCACGAAGGTCGCGCCCGGATGAAGGACCGCAAGGTCGCGCGCCAGCATCAGGCCCATCTTGTCGGCGAAGATTTCCTCGCCCGTATCGTCCACCACCCCGCAGCGGTCGCCGTCGCCATCGAAGCCCACGGCGAGATCCGCCCCATGCTCGCGCACGACCGCGGCCATGGCGTGGAGCATCTCCACGTCCTCGGGATTGGGATTGTAGCGCGGGAAGGTCCAGTCGAGGTCGCAGTCCATCTCGATCACCTCGGCGCCCATCCGCCGCAGCGCCTCCGGGGCGAAGGCGCCGGCTGTGCCGTTGCCGCAGGCGCAGACCACCTTCAGCGGCGCGCTCAGTTGGCAAAGGGCCGCGACCCCGGCGATGTACCGCTCGGCCACGCCTTCGGCCCGGATCAGCGTCCCGCCCGGCCGCTCCACACCCGATCCGGAAAGCACGATATCGCGCACCTGGCCGATCTCTTCGGGGCCGAAGGTGAGGGGCGGGTTGGCCCCCATCTTCACCCCGGTCCAACCGTTCTCATTGTGGCTGGCGGTGACCATGGCCACGCAGGGCGCGTCCTGGTCGAACTGGGCGAAATAGGCGACCGGCGAGAGCGCGAGGCCGATGTCGACAACCTCGCAGCCCGCCTGCGTCAGCCCCAGGATCAGGGCCTGCTTCACCGACATGGAGTATGAACGGAAGTCGTGGCCGGTGACGATCCGCCGACGCCCCAGGCTCTGTATGTAGGTTCCCAGGCCCAGGCCCAGGGCCTGCACGCCCAGCAGGTTGATCTCCGGGCCCAGCAGCCAGCGCGCGTCGTACTCGCGAAAGCCCGTCGCCTTGACGAGCGGCGTGGTCTCGTAGGCGGCGGTGTTGGGCACGAGATCGGCTCGGGGCTTTTGCGGCATGCGGGCTCTCATCGAGGGGAAAGGAACGGGGCCGTTATCCCTGGGCGTCAGGAGCAGGCGCGGCGGGCCGAGCGCCTGGCGGGGCTGGCGGGTCCTGGCGCACCGGCGCGAGCGGATGGCCGAAGGGAGCGGGGGATGGCGCGCCCTGTCCCTGCGGCCAGACCAGCGACAGGGCGATCAGGGCGAGGGCGATCAGCGCCACGAGGGGGAAGAAAAGGCGATCGCTCATATGGGGCGACCTATAATCGCCGCCGACCCCCTCCGCCACCTTTGGACCGCCGGCGGTCCGGGTGCATCCACCGTACGCCTCGGCGCTTGACGCTTCGCCCTCCAAGGTCCTAGCCCGGCGGCCGTCGTTCACAGCAAGGCGGATCCATGTCCAAGCTCGTCCTCCTCCGGCACGGCCAGAGCCGCTGGAACATCGCCCAGCGCTTCACGGGCTGGGTCGACGTCGACCTGACGGAGAAGGGCGAGGCCGAGGCGATGCGCGCGGGCGAGCTGATCGTCGCCGAAGGCCTCGCCTTCGACCGCTGCTTCACCTCCGTGCTCACCCGGGCGATCCGCACCGCCGACCTCGCCTTGTGGAAGGCCGGCCAGCTATGGATCCCGATGACCAAGGACTGGCGTCTCAACGAGCGCCACTACGGCGGCCTCACCGGACAGGA
This sequence comes from Caulobacteraceae bacterium, assembly GCA_036488995.1. Classification (GTDB taxonomy): domain Bacteria; phylum Pseudomonadota; class Alphaproteobacteria; order Caulobacterales; family Caulobacteraceae; genus Acaudatibacter. Next base: position 7,695 of record DASXGQ010000207.1, on the reverse strand, counting down.
GCACGAGCCCACGCGCGAGAAGTACGGCGCCGAGCAGGTTCGCATCTGGCGCCGTTCCTACGACGTCCCCCCGCCGCCGCTCGAGCCCGGCGGCGAGCACGACTTCACCCGCGACCGCCGCTACGCCGGCGTCACCCCGCCGAAGACTGAGAGCCTCAAGACCACCCTCGAGCGCGTCCTCCCCTACTGGACCGCCGACATCGCCCCTTGCCTCGCGAAGGGCGAGACGGTGCTGGTCGCCGCCCACGGCAACTCCCTGCGCGCGATCGTCAAGCACCTGTTCAAGGTCTCGGACGAGGCGATCCCGGGGGTGGAAATCCCGACAGGAAACCCGCTGCTGGTGGAGCTGGGGACAGACGGCGCGCCGGCGACGGCAAGGTATCTGGACAAAGGTTCGGCGACGGAATTGCCGGCTATTCCGGCAGCCCTCGCGGCGTAGGAGGCATCAGCCCTCCGACGCCAATGGGCGCTCCGAGAGTCGGATCGCGTCCTCCGGACAGGCGACCACGCACAGGCCACAGCCCATGCACAGATCGGAGCGGGGGGTGTAGGCGGTCTGCATGCCGTGCGCCCGGACCTTGAGGCGCGCCATCAGCGGCAGGGCGCGATAGTCCGCTTCGCGTATCCGCCCGACGTCGAAGACGTCGTAAGGGCAGACCTGCACGCACTCGCCCTTCCCCTCGCATCGCCGGCGATCGACGACGGGAGCGAAAGCGCCCGGCGCCTTGCATGCGGCGCCGGGGCGTTGCAGATCGGCCGCGGCCTGTCGAACCTTCGCCGCCACCGTGCGCCGGGACGGGCCCTCGGGCGGATCGGCGGCGCCCTCGCGGCTCATCGCCCTTCGTCCCCGGCCGGCGACGAGGGCTGGCTGAGGATCTCGGCCGCGGCGCGCTGCAGGATCGCAGCGATCCGGCGCGCCTCCTCGAGGTTGCAGCCGCGCTTGCTTATCAGGGCGCGCTTCAGGGCGTGGCGCGCTCGGCGCAGCTCGTCGCCGGCGCCGGGGTCGATCTCGTCCACGCCGGCGAAGGCCGCGCGCACCTGCTCCATCCGCCCGCCGATGCGGCCGAATGCGTCGAGGATCGCCTCGGCGCGGGCGCGGTTGGCCTCCAGGTGCGCCAGGCCTTCCTGCGTGAGTGTGTACTGCTTGCGGGAGCCTTCGGCTTCGGCCTCGGCGTAACCGATCTCCTGCAGATAGGTCAGCGCCGGATAGATCACGCCGGGACTGGGTGTGTAGAAGCCGCCCGATCCGGCCTCGATGGCGCGGATCAGTTCGTAGCCGTGGGCCGGCCGCTCCTCGAGCAGGGCCAGGATCACCAGCTGCAGGTCGTCGGCAAAGAGCTTGCGGCCACCTGGCAGGCCATCGCCCCCGAAGCCCCGGAAACCGCCGCCGCCGAGTCCCCGGCCGGGCCTGCCACCATGGCGGCCGATGGCGAAGATCGGGTGCGACACGAAGGGACTATGTTCGAAAAACATATCTTACGATATGTCGAGCGAAGATGGCGCGCAAGGGTGGAATTGCGCGGCGTGATGTGGATGACGGATTGGCTACCTCCATTCCCGCAACCGTCGCCGCGTAAACCGAACCTCAATACACCTGTACGAAAGTCATAGCGGACCTACGATCCGCGCGCGGAGTCGTGAGACCGAGCCGCGTACCTGAGGCCCCATCGCGGGCAGGCGTGTGAGCGCCTGGATGGGCGCAACCTACCCTCGATGTCCCGTTGTTGGCCCGAAGGGCGGGCTCCAGCTGGCGCCTGCGTCACTTGGCGCGGGTCCCAACTGGCGCCCGCGTCACTTGGAGTCATCTGCGGTTCATCTGGCCAAGGGTAAGGGTGAAGGCCATGACCTACCTCAATCTCTTCCATGTGGAACGCCCCACTTACGAGGAAGCGATCGCCGTCGGCGATATTGTCGTCGTGGGAGCGGATCAGTTCAGCCAGTACGAGGTGATGGCGTTGCGGGGCCAGAATGCTTGGCTGCGCGAGACCGTCACCGGAATGGACGGGATCGTCGCCGCCGTGAGGTGTCGACTGGTCAGCCGACCATTCTGTCACGACGCCCTCTGAGGCCGCTGGGCGCAACCCGCTGGCACGACAGGGACTTCCGGCGCTAAGCGGCGATGTATTCGCGTCATGATGGGCGCGGCGACTCTCTAAAAAGACCGTCCACGACAGCTTCGCGGCCGCCCATGCAGGGTGGTGGACCTAGACGAAAGTGGTAGTCGATCCACGACCTGCGCGCGGGTTCGAGCGACTGCGCGGTGTAATTTCGAACGACTGCGCGACGTAACTCATGTCCCATTGCGGACAGGCGTGCGAGCGCCGGGATGGGTGCAACGTCTCCCCAATGACGTTGTTGGCCCGAGGAGGAAGGGTTCCAGCTGGCGCCCGTATCCGAAGGGTCATCGACGGTTCATCTGTGCAACGGTGAGCCCAGGGTGAAGGTGATGACCTATCTCAATCTCTTCCACGTCGAACGGCCCGTCTATGACGAAGCGGTCGCGGTTGGCGATACCGTGACCGTGGGAGCGGACCAGTTCCACCAGTACGAAGTGATGGCGCTCAAGGGCCAGAAGGCCTGGCTGCGTGAGTCCGACACGGGCATGGACAGCATCGTCGTCGCCGTGAGGTGCCGGCTGATCAGCCGATCCCTCCTGCGCGACATGGCCTGACCCGAACGACCAAGGAAAAAGGGCGACGCCGGAGCGCCGCCCTTCCCGTTGATCCGTGAGGCTGCAGGCGACTTACGCCGCCTTCTCGCCTTCAATCAGGCCGGCGTCCTTCGTCGCGGGCGCGCCGATCTCGATACGGCGGGGCTTCAGGGCTTCCGGAAGCTCGCGCTTGAGGGAGATCGAAAGCAGGCCATCGGCGAGGTTGGCGTCGCTGACCACGACATAGTCGGCGAGCTGGAACCGGCGCTCGAAGTTGCGCTCGGCGAGGCCGCGATGCAGGTACCGCTTGGCCTCGTCATTGGCGGGCTTGCGCCCCTGCACGGTGAGGAGGTTCTCCTTCACCTCGATATTGAGATCTTCGGCCTTGAAACCGGCCACCGCGATCTCGATGCGATAGGCGTTCTCCCCGGTCCGCTCGATGTTGTAGGGCGGATAGCCGCTGGCCGCTTCGGCGCTGGCGGCGTCGAGCAGATCCGCCAGTCGGTCGAAGCCGACGACAGAGCGGTACAGGGGGGTGAGGTCGATGGTGCGCATGTTCGGCATCCTTCTATGAGAGCAAGGTTGCGTTGATGTGCGGGCCAGTCGCGAGCCGAAATTGGCCTCGCGGGCGACCCGGAAGGCCCGGATATCCAGCGCCTTCGATCGGATAGATTGGCGCGCTTCGCCGCGGTTCAAGGCCATCGCCAGCGCGCGCGAACGCGTGCGAAGCGGCGCAGTAGACGGCTTGCTTCGCCCGAAGCGGCGCGATACCCCTCGCGCAAACAAGGGCGGGGCCGAGGGGCGGCGCCGCATCGGGAGACATCAGACATGGCGACGCTGCAGGAACTCACCGACCGCATGAAGGCCGCCGTTGGAAGCGATTCCGGCCTCGACAAGACGCTGAAGTTCGACCTCAAGGGCGAGGGCTGCATCTTCATCGACCGCTCGTCGGTCAGCAATGACGACAAGCCGGCCGACCTCACCATGACCATCAGCCTTCCCGACCTCGTGTCCATGGGCGAGGGCAAGCTGGACGCCATGACCGCGGTCATGAGCGGCCGTCTGCAGCTTTCGGACATGGGCGTGGCCATGTCGCAGCAGGCCAAGCTGCAGGCCCTCTTCGCCAAGATGGCCTGAACATTGAGCGAGGCGGCGCCGCTGTTCGGCGTCGCCGGCGCCGAGCCGCCTCCCGGCGCGCGGGCCGAATGGTTCGCCGGCGCCGGCGGGGCGCGTCTCCGGGCCGCCCTGGTCCCGGCCGCCGGATCCGCGCGCGGATCCGTGGTCGTCAGTCCGGGGCGAACCGAACCGATCGAGAAGTATCTCGAGATGGCCGCGCGGCTCGCGTCGCGCGGCTTCGTCGTCCTCATCCACGACTGGCGGGGGCAGGGGCTTTCCGCGCGCGCCCTGACGGATCGCAGCCTGGGTCACGCGGACGGCTACGGACAATTCCTGGAAGACTACGCCGATCTGCTCGCCGCCTTCGAGGCGCGCCTGCCGCGACCCTGGTTCGCCGTCGCCCATTCCATGGGCGGCTGCCTCACCCTGCTGGCCCTTGCGCACGGGGAGGATCGTTTCGCTGGCGCCCTGCTCTCGGCGCCGATGCTGGGGCTGCTGACCGGGCAGGCGCCGCGGCCGATTGCGCGAGGGTTGGCGGGACTGTTCAAGGCGTTGGGGCGCTCTGGCCAGGCGGTATTCGGCCCGCCGGCCGCAGCGGCGCCGTTCGAGGGCAACATCCTCACTCACGATCCGGTACGCTACGCCCGAAACCTCGCTTTGGTGGAAGCCGCGCCGGACCTGGCGCTCGGCAATCCGACCTGGGGCTGGCTCGACTTCGCCTTTTCCGCCACGCGGGAGTTGCAGACGGGACCGGGAGTCCCGCGGGTAGCGATCCCGGTGACCGTCCTCGCAGCGGGCGAGGACGCCCTGGTGGACAACGCCGCCCTGCGCCGCGTGACGGCCCGCCTGCCGCGCGGCCGTTTCGAGTTGGTCCCCGGCGCGCGCCATGAACTGTTCCAGGAGACGGACGAGATCCAGGCGGTGGTCTGGAAGGCGTTCGATGAGCTGGCGGGCCTGGGGGAAGGCGTGAGGGCTTAGCCGAGCGCTCGCTCTCCTCCGCATTCATCCAATCCCTCCGTCATGGCCGGCCTTTGTGCGGCTCGGAGGCCGGCCATGACGAAATAAAAGATGCGAGGATGCGAAGGATGGCCACTGGCTTGGCGCCCGCCGAGCCGCTCGCCTAACCTGCTGATCGGAACAGGCGCGTCCGGTGAGGCGCGCCGGCCGGCGGAGGAGACGCATCATGGCGCAGGCCGAACTCGACGCCTTTCGTGAGCGGGCCCGGGCGTGGCTGGCGGAGAACTTTCCGCCTACGCTCAAGGGTCGCGCGACCGCCTTCGTCGCCGACGCCGCAGAGGACCGGGCGGAGGATGTCGCGCGCTGGCGCACCGCGATGGCGGATAGCGGCTGGGGCGTGCCCACCTGGCCGGCGCGCTATGGCGGCGGTGAGCTGACGCCGGTCGAGGCGGGAGTGCTGCGCGAGGAGATGGCGCGCATCGGAGCCTGGAATCCGATCGGCGGCATGGGGGTGATGATGTTCGGCCCCACCCTGCTCGAATACGGGACCGAGGCGCAGAAGGCGCGCCACCTGCCACCAATCACGCGAGGAGAGCTCCGCTGGTGCCAGGGCTTCTCCGAGCCGGGCGCGGGCTCGGACCTCGCCGGCCTCTCCACCCGGGCGGAGGACAAGGGGGACCACTTCCTCGTCAACGGCCAGAAGATCTGGACCTCGGGCGCGAACCTCGCCGACTGGTGCTTCTGCCTGGTGCGCACCGATCCAACGCGAAAGCATGAGGGGATCTCCTTCCTGCTGATCGACATGCGCACGCCGGGCGTCGAGACCCGGCCGATCCGCCTGATCAGCGGCGCCTCGCCCTTCTGCGAGACCTTCTTCACCGACGTGGTCGTGCCCAAGGAGAACCTGGTGGGCCCCCTCAACGCTGGCTGGGGGATCGCCAAGCGCCTCCTGCAGCACGAGCGCAGCGGCATCGCCGCCGCGGCCCAGACCCAGAGGGCGGAGGCGCGGGCTCAGCTCCCCGATCTCGCCAAGGAATACGCCGCCGAGGACGACGCGGGGCGGGTGGCAATGGGCGACCTCCGTGAGCGGATCATCGCCTTCGAGACCGATCTGCGCGCCTTCCAGCTCACCATCGCCCGCTCCGCCGCGAGCACGCGCGCTCGCCAGGGTCCGACGGCGACGGCTTCGGTCCTGAAGAACGTCGGCTCCTTCGTGCGGCGCGACGGGGCCGAACTGACCTCGGAGGCGATGGGCGTTCACGGCCTGGGTTGGGAAGGTGATCCGTTCACGGACGAGGAGATTGCAGCCGTACGCAACCTCTTCGCCAGCAAGGCTGGCGGCATCGCCGGCGGATCCCAGGAGATCCAGTACAACATCATCGCTAAGCGGATCCTCGAGCTTCCGGATCCCCTGGGGGCGGCCGGCCGGCCGAAGTAGCGAGCGGACCTCCACAATAAGTCAACGGTCATTGACATCGGCGCGCAATGCCGGGATGCTCGCGGCAAAACGGGAGAGCGCCATGAACGTCGCGGTGAAGCCGGAGCCGGGTATCGAGGCGGACGAGGCCTGGACGGCGCCGCTGGAGGAACTGAATCCGGCGCGAGTCGACCGGTTCCAGAACGACACGATCTGGCCGGTGTTCGAGCGGCTGCGGCGCGAAGACCCGATCCACTTCACGCCGGACAGCGAATACGGCCCTTACTGGTCGATCACCCGGTGGGACGACATCATGGCCGTCGACACCAACCACATCGACTTCTCCTCGGCCGACGGAATCACCCTGGTGAACCGCAAGATGCTGGAGGCGCAGCGCGAGGCGTTCGCCGCCATGGGCCGCGAGCCTCGCCGCAACGGCGGCGCCGGCTTCATCACCATGGACGAGCCCGAGCACAGCGTGCACCGCAAGGCGGTGAGCCCCACCGTGGCGCCGGCCAACCTCGCCAGGATGTCCCCGGTCGTGCGCGAACGCGCCGGTCAGATCCTCGACTCCCTGCCGATCGGCAAGCCCTTCGACTGGGTCGACCTGGTGTCGAAGGAACTCACGGCCATGACCCTGGCCACCCTGTTCGATTTCCCGCACGAGGAGCGGCGCAAGCTGCCCTACTGGTCGGACATGGTCACCAACCAGCCCGGCCACGGGCCGGTGCAGAGCTGGCAGCACAAGGCCGAGGCCATGGCCGAGTGCTTCACCGCCTTCGAGGGGCTGTGGAACGAGCGGCTCGCCGCCGAGCCGGGCATCGACCTGATCTCCATGCTGACCCAGCATCCCGAGACCCGCGCCATGTCGCGCGAGCAGTACCACGGCACGGTGATCCTGCTGATCGTGGGCGGCAACGACACCACCCGCAACACGATCTCCGGCAGCGTCTATGCGCTGAACAAGAACCCCGACCAGTACGACAAGCTGCGGGCCAATCCGGACCTGGTCTCCTCGATGGTCTCGGAGACTATCCGCTGGCAGACCCCGCTCGCCCACATGCGGCGCACGGCGCTGCGCGACGTCGAGATCGGCGGCAAGACCATCAAGGAAGGTGACCGGGTCGCCATGTGGTACATCTCGGGCAACCGCGACGAGAGCGTGATCGACAACCCCAACGCCTACGTCATCGACCGCGAGCGGCCGCGCCATCACATGTCATTCGGTTTCGGCGTGCATCGCTGCGTGGGCAACCGGGTCGCGGAGCTGCAGCTCACCATCATCTGGGAAGAGATCCTCAAGCGCGTCCCCAAGATCGAGCTCGTGGGCGAGCCGGTGCGCAACTACTCGTCCTTCGTGCACGGCTTCGAGAGCATGCAGGTGGTGATCCCGGCGCGGAACTGACGCGCGCCGAGGCGGGCGCCCTGACCTGGGCGGGCGGATCGGGATAGAAGCGGACATGAGCGACGCCGCCACCCTCGCCGAAGAACGTCCCCGCCGACGCGACGCCCAGGCCACGCGCGGGCGCATCCTGGCCGCCGCCATGGATCGCTT
>DASXGQ010000168.1:0-3923 GCA_036488995.1 Caulobacteraceae bacterium | reverse complement strand
GCGCGGTAGAGCGCCTTGGCGATCTCGTCGACCGGCTCACTGCTGGCGATGTCCTCGGGCGAAAGGAAGCCGCCGCGAGCCGCCTGAATGCTGGCCGTCTCCCCGGAGCGGTTGAGAAAGTCACGGTAGACATTGGCCTGGCCGGGACGGTGACCGCCGCCGACCGCGGGGTTGTAGTAGTAGCCCAGGGAATAGGAGAAGAAGGCGGGTCCGTTGGCGCTGCGCCGCATCGCCTCCTCGTCCGTCTCCCCCATCATGAAGGTGTTGAGCACCGCCAGGACCGGATTGATAGCGTGGCCGATCGGCATCAGCTCCTCGCGGACGAGCCGGTAATATTCGCGCGTCCGCTCGCCCAGTTCTTCCGGCGTCTCGAACCCGAACCCCAGCGAGCCCATGCCAAGCCGCGCCGCGACCATGGTGGTCTCCCGACGCGAGGCGGCCACCCACAGGGGCGGATGGGGCTTTTGAACCGGCTTGGGGATGACGTTGCGCGGCGGCATGGCGAAGAATTCGCCTTCGAAGCCGGCGTAGGGCGTCTGGGCCATCATGTTGGCGATCTCGCGTGTCGCCTCCTCCCACATCGCCTTCTTCTGCCGGCGCTCTACGCCGAAGCCCCCCATCTCCATCTCTGAGGCGCTCTCGCCGGTGCCGAACTCCACGCGGCCATTGCTGAGGATGTCGAGGGCCGCGATGCGCTCGGCAACGCGCGCGGGATGGTTGTAGCGCGGCGGCGTGAGCACGATCCCATGGCCCAGGCGGATGTTACGGGTGCGCTGAGAGAGCGCCGCCATCATCAGTTCCGGCGCGCTCGAGTGGGAATATTCCTCGAGAAAATGGTGCTCGACTTCGAAGACGTAGTCGAAGCCCACCTTGTCTGCGAGTTCAACCTGCTCGAGCATCTCGTGATAGATTCGTCGTTCAGCTTCAGGTCCCCAGTCGTCACGGTCGCCGGGCTTGGGGAGCTGTAGCTCGTAGAAGAGGCCGAACTTCATAAGTGGCCGTTTCCTTACCCTGAAACCTCATCATTCAATCCGTCAGATGCACTGACATTGACGAACCGTGTTCGGTGACATCTTGCGCATGCCCGACAGGCTGGGCAAGCGGGCTGGTCGTTTTCTGGGTTGGCGCCGACCTACCCCCTGCCCTAGTCGTCGCCTGACAACTCAGAGATCGAAGGGAGGCGCAGGGCGCGCATGAGCATCAAGGGCAAGGCCTATGTCGTGGGGGCTTGGGAGCATCCCCGCCGCGAGATTCCCGATCTGTCCACGGCCCAGGTCCACGCCGAATGCGCACGTGGCGCCCTCGAAGACGCTGGCCTCTCGCTCTCGGACGTCGACGCCTACTACTGCGCCGGCGACGCGCCCGGTTTTGGGGCGATGTCGATGGCCGACTACATGGGCCTCAAGCTCAGGCACATGGACTCCACCGAGACCGGCGGCTCGTCCTACATCATCCACGCGGGCCATGCGGCCGAGGCCATCGCCGCGGGCAAGTGCAAGGTGGCTCTAATCACCCTGGCCGGCCGGCCGGTCGGTTCGCGCGCGGGACTGGGCGATGGCCAGGGCGGGTCCGGCGGCGCGCCGCGCCCGGGTGGCCGTGGCGACGTCGGCGGGATCAGCGAGGTCCCGGAAGCCGGGTTCGAGAACATCTGGGGCGGCTCGACACACAACACCTACGGCATGTGCGCCATGCGTCACATGTATCAGTACGGCACGACGTCCGAGCAGCTCGCCTGGATCAAGGTGGCCGCCTCGCACCACGCCCAGTGGAACGAGCACGCGATGCTGCGCAACGTCGTCACCGTCGAGGACGTGATCAACTCGCCGATGATCGCCGATCCCCTGCACCGGCTGGACTGCTGCGTCGTCTCCGACGGCGGCGGGGCGGTGATCCTCGCCGCGCCAGAGGTCGCCAAGAGCCTGAAACGCCCGCTGGTGAAAGTCATCGGCCACGGCGAGGCCAACAAGGGCCCGAACGGCGGGCGCAATCTCGACCTCACCTATTCCGGCGCTGTCTGGTCGGGCCCGCCGGCCTGGGAAGAAGCCGGGGTGAAGCCGGCGGACATCAAGTACGCCTCGATCTACGACAGCTTCACCATCACCGTGCTGATGCAACTCGAGGACCTGGGCTTCTGCGAGAAGGGCCAGGGCGGGAAGTTCGTCGCCGACGGCAACCTGATCTCCGGCGTGGGCAAGCTGCCTTTCAACACCGACGGCGGCGGGCTCTGCAACAACCACCCCACCAACCGCGGCGGGATTACCAAGATCATCGAGGCGGTGCGCCAGCTACGTGGCGAGGCCCACCCCAAGGTTCAGGTGCCCGGTTGCGATCTCGCCATCGCCCACGGAACCGGCGGCTCGCTTGGCGTGCGCCACGGCTCGGGCACTCTGATCATGGAAAGGGAATAGGGATGACGGACACCATCGAGCGCCCGCAGGCCCAAACCCGCCGCATCCCCGCCCCCGCCCAGAACCTGGAGAGCAAGCCATTCTGGGATGCCGCCCGGGAAGGCCGGTTTCTGATCAAGCGATGCAAGGCATGCAAAGAGCCGCACTGGTATCCCCGCAGCATCTGCCCGTTCTGCAACTCGCCGGAGACAGTGTGGGAGGAGAGCCCCGGCGAAGGAGAGATCTACACCTACAGCGTCATGCATCGCGGAACACCGGTCCCCTACGCCATCGCCTATGTCACGCTCGACGAGGGCGTCTCTCTGCTCACCAACATCGTCGATTGCGACATGGCGAACCTGAGGATCGGCCAGAGGGTCAAGCTGAAGTGGACGCCCACGGAGGGCGGACCGCCGGTCTTCACCTTCGCGCCTGCCTGACGGCTTGCTTCGCCCGGCGCAGCCGGGTTCCCATTTCAAGGATCCGCTGAGGCCGTCCCGGCGCTCCGCGGTCTGCCAGCATGCAGGAGCTTCACTGATGGTCGACCACGCCAACGTCATCCAGCCCTTCGACCAGATCAGTCCCGCGCGGGTGTCGCTGGGAGAGAATGTGCGCTCCCGCAGCGTGGCGATGCTCAATCATGTCCTCGCTCAGACCATGTCGCTGCGCGATCTGTACAAGAAGCATCACTGGCAGACTTCAGGCGAAAATTTCTATCAACTCCACCTGCTCTTCGATAAACATTACGGCGAGCAGATCGATGTGATGGATGCTCTGGCCGAGCGGATCCAATCGCTGGGCGGCGTGGCCCTGGCGATCGCCCAGGACGTATCAGAGACCACCAAAATCCCGCGCGCGCCGCGCGGACGCGAAAGCGCTGTCGACCAGCTGGAGCGGCTGCTCGTAGCCCACGAGATCGTGCTTCAGGAGACCCGTCCCCTCGCCCGCGAGGCGGCGGACAATGGCGATGACGGCACCAATGACCTGCTGGTCAGCCAGATCGTGCGGACGAACGAAGCGCAGAGCTGGTTCCTTCACGAGCACCTGCGCAAGCAGTCCAAGGCGTGATTGAACGGACGCGGGCGGGGCGGGCGACGTCAAAGTCCGATGGGCTGTGACGCCTCCGCGCGCGTGACGGCGGCAGGGCGGGCTCGCGGACGTCGCGGCTTGAGGATCGAAATCTTGGACCCTCCGTCCGGTCGGCGCGGTGGGTCCCCGGGCCCTCGCTGACGGGCGAGATCCCGTTCCAGGCGCGCGATGTCGCGGCCCACGCGCACGGCGTCGGCAGCCTCGCCGGCTGCCGACCTCGCCAGGAAGTCGTCGAGCAGGCGCTGCGCTCTGCGAAGCTCTCTTTGCTCGCGGGCCAGTTGCGCGATGCGGGCCTCCGCCCAACGCCGCAGGACGCCGCGGATCCGCCCAGGGTCATCGAGGGCCTGGACCGCGGCGCGTATGGTCTCGAACTCTACGCCGAGCCATTGGCCAAGGCGGACAAGTCGCAGAACCGCCAGAGCGCGTGGGCCGTAACGATGAAGGCGG
>DASXGQ010000144.1:0-11851 GCA_036488995.1 Caulobacteraceae bacterium | reverse complement strand
GGGTCCGATCGCGACCATGATAGAGCGGGACGACAATATTCCGCCTCTGGATGAACTGTTGAGCGAACTGATCGTCGCCCGATCGCGAGCCGCGGCTTGGCGAGGTGCGGCATGAGCCTCCTCGCTCTGCAGCGCGACATGCGTGATCACCTGCTCAATGGCGCAGGCATGTCGGCACAGCGCATGCACGGCGATGCGACCGCGGGCTTGGCGGTTTACCACAATGCCTACCGCGGCCAGTTGGTCGATTGCTTGCGCGATACCTTTGAAAAGGTCGCTGCCTGGTTGGGCGACGACGCCTTCGAGGATGCCGCGCGGGCCTATGTCGAGGCCAATCCGCCTCGCAGTTGGACCCTCAGCGACTATGGCGAGCGCTTCGGCGCAACCCTCGCGACGATTTATCCGGACGACCCAGAGGTTGCCGAGTTGGCATGGCTGGATTGGACCTTGCGACGGGCATTCGAGGCCGCCGATTGCGATCCCCTCGAGGTCGCCGCCCTGGCCGACATCGATTGGGATCAAGCTGTCTTCAGCTTCGTTCCAACCCTGACGCTCAACCTGGTTCAAACGAATTGCGCGGCGATCTGGTCGGCGCTCGCCACGGGGACCATGCCGCCGCCCGCTGAGCGCCTGTCCAGCGCCACGACTATCCGGGTTTGGCGAGCGGGGCTTTCGCCTCAGTTCAAGTCCATTGCGCCCACCGAAGCGCGCGCGCTCCAGCTAGCCATTATGGACCTTTCATTCGGCGAGATCTGCAAATTAGCGATCGAGGAAGCGGATGAATGCGACGCAGTGCAGGCCGCGAGCCAACTACTGAGCGCGTGGATCTCGGACGGAATTATAGTTGGTATCCAATGACATACTCTATCTTGGCGTTCGGCTGAAGATCAGTTCCACCCTGCGCAGCCGGAGGCCGCGGGTTCAAGTCCCGTCACTCGCGCCACGGCGCACCGAAGAAAACAGACAACACCTCGTCTTGAGCGGCGCTCCGGCCTGGATAGGGCGCTCAGGCTCACGGTGATCTACAAGACAATCGCAATGCGCCGTTCCTGCAGGCGGCCAGCGGCTTCGCTGCAGGCCTGGGCGCAGGCTCAGCCGCGGTTGTCGCCGTCGTCGCCCTTGTCAGGTGGCTTGCATAGTGATTGCAGCCGAAGCGGCGCCTTAACAATCGGACATTACCTCGTTTTAAGTGGCGCGGCGGCGTTCTCGGCCTGCAATGGGGATTTCCGCCTCTGACAACTGGAAAGCCATCCTTGCGCCGAACCGGGCCAGCCCACACCATCCGCATCCTCGCCCTGGCGGCCATTATGTTCGGGGCCATGGCGTGGGACGCCGTGGGAGCCGAGGGCGGCCGGCCGGTGCCGCGGATCGTTTCACTAGGCGGCTCCTGTGTCGGTTGCGACCTCGCCGCACGTCGCCTGACCGGCGCGCATTTCATCGGAGGCGACTTCCGCAACGCCTCGCTGGTGGGATCCGACCTGCGCGGCGCGATGTTGCTGGGCTCCAACTTCACCGGCGCCGACTTCGCTCATGCCGACCTGCGCGGAGCCAGCATGCCCGGGGCGATCTTCCGTCATGTCGACTTCTCCAACGCGACCCTGGATGAGGTGATGGCCATGGGCGCCGAACTGGATGACACCGACCTGCACAACGCGAAGCTCACGGGCGCCTCGCTTCAAGGTGCGGAGCTGAAGAACGCCGACGCGCACGGTGCGCGGTTCGACAGGGCGCGCCTCATTGGCGCCGACCTGCAGAATGTCGACTTCAGCGGAGCCTCCCTGCGTGGCGCCGACCTTACGACAGCGAACCTGCATGGGGCGCACTTCGACAAGGCCGATCTTGCAGGGGCGAACTTTCGCGGCGCCATGCTCATGGGCGCGGACCTGTCGGGCGCCATCGGCCTCAAGAAGGACCAGCTATCCGACGCCTGCGCCGACCGCGCTACGCGCCTGCCCAAGGCCTTCGGCGACGTCCGCACCTGCGGCTACCACGGCGTAGTCGTCTTCCACCGCGCGATCCCCCCGATCCCACCGATCCCGCCGACGCCGCCGACGCCGCCATAAGTCACAGGAGGCCGGCCCGGCGCGAATCCGGCGCCCCGGCGCACCGGGCAGTCAGGCCGTCACTTCGCCTTCGGCGGGCACTTCGAGCGGTCGCCCTTCCTGCACGCCTGCCACGCGGCGAGATCCGCCTGGCGTTTCTCATCTGCCGCCTTCAGCTTCGCCTGATAGTCGGCCTGGGCTGTGGCGTAACTCTCCTGCTCCGCCTTTCGGTCGGCCTGATACTGGGTCAGGTTCTGGTGGTAGTTCGTCTCGGCGGCCTGGTAGGCCTTCGCATTCGCCGCGGTTTCGGCGGCCGCCTGCGCGCTCTGCGACGCTGACTTGGAGTTCAATCCGAACACCGCGGCCGCTTGCGACGGGTCGGGCTGTCCCAGCGGCCGGCGTGCGATGAGGGCGATCTGGGCCTTCTGACGAACTCCCGCCGCCTGGTCATCACTCGGATTTATCACCAGGGCCTGGCGCGCGTCGTCATAGGCGTCGGCCGCGTCGCTGTTGGCCAGGAACGCCTGGCCGCGCTGAACGAGGGCGCGCTCCCGCTCGTCCGGGGTGAGTCCCGGAGAGGCGAGCGCCCGGCTGAGCAGGCGCACAGCCTCGACGTTGTCCCCGTGCTGGAGGGCCTGGGCGCCGGCGGCTAGATCCGCGGACTGCGCCAAGGCGCCGGTCGCAACGAAGGTCGCGGCAAGGAAGCCGGCGTTCAGAACCCGGCGCAGGGCTTTAACCCGCTCATCTCGCGGGCGCGCGGGCTGGAAACAGGACATTGCGATCATCCCCATCCTCTTGCCGGTCTCGTCCATTTTGGGGCGAACGGCCTACGGTCAAGGCCGCCGTGCAACCTATCTGTCGGGGAATTGGGCGACTCGCGTGGCCTCAAGATGACGCCAGCCTGGCGGAGTATCCCGGGCATCCGGTTGGCGTACCCGGCGAGGGACACACCCTTCACGCGGACACGGAGGTGCTCATCCACGTTCTGCCGCCGGAGCCCGTTGTCATCACCGACTGAAGGCGACCTCGCGCCGGGACTGACCCCTACCCCTTCAGACCCGGCGCCAGTCGGACGTTCAGCTCCTTGAGCTGCGTTTCGCGGACCGGCGAGGGCGCGTTCATCATCAGGTCCTGGCCCTGCTGGTTCAGCGGGAAGGCGATGACATCGCGGATCGCGGTCTGGCCGGCGAGGAGCATGACGATGCGGTCGATCCCGGGCGCGAGACCGCCGTGCGGCGGCGCGCCATGGCGGAAGGCGCTCAGCATGCCGGCGAACTCCGTCTCCACCGTGTGGCGGTCGTAGCCGGCGATCTCGAACGCCTTGAGCATGACGTCCGGCCGGTGGTTCCTCACCGCGCCCGAGCACAGCTCGTGGCCGTTGCAGACGATGTCGTACTGGTACGCCAGGATCTCGAGCGGATCCTTGTCGTTCAGCGCCGCGAGCTCTCCCTGTGGCATCGAGAAGGGGTTGTGGGAGAAGTCCACGTGGTTGGTCTGCTCGTTCATCTCGAACATCGGGAAGTCGACCACCCAGCAGAAGGCGAACTGCTCCTCGTCGATGACTGACAGGTCCTGGCCCACCTTGCACCGCGCGGCTCCCGCGAACTTGAAGAAGGTCTTGGGATCGCCGCCCACGAAGAAGGCGGCGTCGCCCACGCCAAGCCCAAGCTGGGCGCGGATGGCTTCCGTCCGCTCGGGGCCAAGGTTGCGGGCGATCGGACCGGCCGCGCCGCCCTCCTCGCCCTCGCCTTCGCGCCAGAAGATATAGCCCAGACCGGGCTGGCCCTCGCCCTGCGCCCAACTGTTCATCCGGTCGCAGAACGCGCGCGAACCGCCGCCAGGCGCGGGGATCGCCCATACGGCCCGTCCCGGAGCCTCGAGGATCCGGGCGAAGACCCCGAAACCGCCGCCGCGGAAGTGGTCCGAGACATCCTGCATGAGGATCGGGTTGCGAAGGTCGGGCTTGTCCGACCCGTACCTGGAGATCGCCTCGCGGTAGGGGATCTGGGGGAACGGCATCGGCGTCACCCGCTTGCCTTCGGCAAACTCGACGAAGAGGCCGTGCATCACCGGCTCGATCGCCGCGAAGACATCCGCCTGGGTGACGAAGCTCATCTCCACGTCGAGCTGGTAGAATTCGAGGCTGCGGTCGGCGCGCAGGTCCTCGTCCCGGAAGCACGGCGCGATCTGAAAGTAGCGGTCGAAGCCGGCCACCATCAGGAGCTGCTTGAACTGCTGAGGCGCCTGGGGAAGGGCGTAGAACTTCCCCGGATGCAGGCGCGAGGGCACCAGGAAGTCGCGCGCGCCCTCGGGGCTGGACGCGGTGAGGATGGGCGTCTGGAACTCCAGGAACCCCTGATCGACCATCCGGCGCCGGATCGAGTCGATCACCCGGCTTCGCAGCACGATGTTGCGATGCAGGGTGTCCCGGCGCAGGTCGAGGTAGCGGTGCTTGAGGCGGATATCCTCAGGGTAATCGGGCTCGCCGAACACCGGCAGGGGCAGTTCCGCCGCCTCGGAGAGCACGTCCACGTGGCGCACGCGCACCTCCACCTCGCCGGTTGAGAGGCCAGGGTTCACCGTGTCGGCCGAGCGCGGGACGACCTCGCCGTCGATGCGGACGACGCTCTCGGGACGCAGGCGCTCGAGCAACTCGAAGCCGGGCGTCGCCGGGTCCGCGACCAGCTGGGTCAATCCGTAGTGGTCGCGCAGGTCCACGAACATCAGGCCGCCGTGGTCCCGCTTGCGATGAATCCATCCGGACAGGCGCGCATTTTGTCCCGCGTCTGCCAGACGCAGGGCGCCGCAGGTGTGGGTGCGATAAGCATGGCTCGGCGAAGTCACGGGAATTCCGGTCAGCGAAGAGTGAGAGGAAGGCCGGGCAAGGGCCACGAGGGTCCCCTCCTGTCAAGGCGGGGCAGGCTTCCAACGGCGCCGACCTGAACCGGGAATGAACGATCGTTTCACCGCAACTTAATAGCCGGGGGCGCAAAGAGAGAGCATCGGCCGACCTTGTTGGGTCGGTCCGCATGAGGAGAGGACTTCCATGGCCGGCGAAGCTGGCGAGATCGAATGGGTCTATCTGGACCGCGCCGACGAGAGCGAGGTCCACCAGGGCGAACTCATCTCCGCTGAGGCCGGCGGGTTTCCGATCTATCGGGTGATCAGCCTTTCCAATGGTCGAGCCTGGCTCAAGGACCTTCGCGACGGGTCGGATCGCGTGTGCCCTCTCTGCGAATTCCACTGGAAGGCGCTGCCCGCCAATCGCGGGTGACGCGCTAGAGCCTGATGCGTTTGCTCGAAACAGACGCAAACAGTGATCAGGCGCTACGCCTTTGAATTTAAAGCAAACCCTCTCCACTCGGGCGGTTCCGCCTGAATGGGGTTTGCTCGAGGGCTCCTTGCTCAGACCCTCGCCGGCTCTCCGGCCAGGCGGGCGCTGACCTCCCAGAGCCGTCGCGCCGTGATGTCGTCCTGCGCGGCGGCCGAGGGTTGCGCCAGACGTCGCTTGGCGAAGTAGCCTCCTGAAAGGCCCTCAGCGTCGTCGGAAGCCGCCAACCAGACCAGGGTGTCGGCGCCCTGGGCCGGCGAGAGCATGAACTTCTTGAGCAAGCCAAAGGCCGCGCCGGCGAGGCCGGTCATGTTATCGCCGAAGCGGGTGTTGACCCCGCCGGGGTGGAAGCAGGTCGCGGTAATCCGCGTCCCCTCCAGTCGGCGCGCCAGCTCGCGGGTCCACAGGATGTTGCAGAGCTTGGACGCGCCGTAGGCGCGGAAAGCCGAATAGCCGCGCTCGAAGGTCAGGTCGTCGAAATCGAGCCGGCCGGCCGCGTGGGCGCCCGATGCGGTGCTGACGATCCGTGCGTCCGGCGCCAGCGCCTGGCGCAGCGCCTCGGTCAGCACGAAATAGGCCATGTGGTTCACCGCGAAGGTCATCTCCAGGCCGTCGGCGGTGAGTTCGCGCGATTGGACGATCACGCCGGCATTGTTGGCGAGCACATCGATGCGTCGCGCCTTCGCCAGCAGGGCCCTCCCCGCCTCCCGCATGGCGGCAAGCGTCGTGAGGTCGGCGAGGACGAAGTCGTGGGCCGCGTCGGGGTTGGCGCGGGTGAGCGCGTCCAGCGTCGCCTTCGCCTTGGCCTCCTCGCGAGCCGTGAAGACGATGCGGGCGCCCAGGCGCGCCAAGGCGCCCGCCGCCGCCGCGCCGATTCCGGATGTCGCGCCAGTGATGACGACAGTCTTGCCCTGCATCCCTCGCCTCCGCTCCGGCCGCACGGCGACGTCGGGGCGCGCCCGCCGACGAGATAGGGCCTACAATCTGGAACGAAGACAGGCGACCACGAAACAGCGCGCCTGGCTAGGTGGTCGTTTCGCCTGTCCGCATCAGGCCTCCTGGGCTTCGAAGAAGGGCTCGGGACTATCCACTTCCACCAGCCGGCCACGGCGGATCTCGAGGTAACGGGTCGCCACGGCGCGGGTGAACCAACGGTCGTGGGAAACGAAGATGCAGGCCGCGTCCGCCTCGTCGAGCTGGCTCTCCAGCGCTTCCTGCCCCTCTATGTCCAGGTGACTGGTGGGCTCGTCCAGGACGTACAGATTGGCCGAGGCCAGCTTCAACCTCAGGAACAGAAGCCGAGCCCTCTCACCGTAGCTGAGGACGCCCACGGGCTCGCGGATGCGGTTGAACGCGAAACCCGCCTGGGCGAGCTGTCGCGCCGCGTCGCGCTCGGTCACGCCGGGCGCGGACTGCAGGTAGTCTATCAGGCTGGAGGCGAGCGGCAGGCCGGTCATCGCCTGGTCGAAATAGGCAAGCCGTGCGCCGGGATTGAACCGGATCGCGGCCGATCGATCGTAGTGCGCGCCGGGGACGTAGGACCGCGCAAGGGTCGTGAGCAAAGTGCTCTTACCAGCGCCATTGGGGCCAAGGAGCGCCACCCGGTCGCCGGCCGCGATCGACAGGCCTTCGACTGTGAGCAGCTTGCGCACCTCGTCAGGCGTCGTCACCTGCAGCCCTGAGACACGCAGCACGACCTTGGCCTCGAGGCCGGCGTCGGCGATTTCCAGCCTCCGCTCCCTTGGGACGTGGACCTTGGTCTTCGCGACCTCCAGGCGGGCGATCCGGGTCTCGGTCGCCTTCTGACGCTTGTGGAACGCCGGGTTCTTCACTCCCCAGGCGTGGTACCGGGCGGCCACGGCTTCCAGGCGGGTAATCTCCTTTTCCTCCAGCCGGCGGCGGGTGGCGTCGGCGGCGTCGCGCCGCAGGAGCGCCTCGCGCGCCGCGGCGAAGGGTGCGCTGAAGGAGTGGGCGCCATCGGAGCGGAGGAAGAGGGTGCGCGTGCTGACCCGGTCGAGGAAGGCCCGGTCATGGGAGACGACCAGCATCGGGAGCTGGAACTCGTCCAGCAGCCATCTCTCCAGGAGATTGATGGCGCCCAGGTCGAGATGGTTGGTTGGCTCGTCGAGGATGAGGATGTCGGGCTCCTCCAGCCTGGCCGCCGAAGCGATCAAGACGAGCCTCCGCCATCCGCCCGACAGGGTCGCGAACGAGGCTTCCGCGGCCTCCGGCGCCATGCCGATCTCGTCCAGCAGGACGTCGACCCGCCAGTCTTCTCCGGCCGCCTCGATCTTCTCCAGCGACCGCTCCATGACCTTACGCACGGTCAGATCGAGCAGCTCGGTCGGAACCTCCTGCGGAACGTATCCAACCCGAAGCCCACGGGACCGGATGATCTTGCCCCGATTGAGCTCCAGCTCGCCTGTCAGGCAGCGCAGCAACGTCGACTTGCCTATGCCATTCTCGCCGACCAGCGCCGTGCGCGCATCGTCCAGCAGAAAGTCGACGCCGGTGAACACCTTGCGCACGCCATGGAAGAAGGCGCCATCCTCGATCCCGAGAACAGCCTGCCGCCTCGCCATCCCCATCTCCAAGGTCGAGCCGGGCCTGTCCGCAGACCCAAAACAAAAGGGCGGCACCACTCATGGCGCCGCCGCCTCTGCGTTCTTAGCCTTGTCGAGTATCGGTCGCTAGATGCGTCGCCGGCCTATCAGCGCGTGATAGATGAAGAGGACCACCACGGCCCCAATCACCGCGACGATCGCGCTGTAGATATTGAATCCGGTGATTCCGCTAGCACCGAAGAAGTTGAAGATCAGTCCACCGACGAAGGCCCCGACGACGCCGAGGACGATGTCCATGATCACGCCGGATCCAGTGTGGTTGACGATCTTGCTGGCGATGAACCCGGCGATCAGGCCCAGCACCAACCAAGCGATTATGCCCATCGGTTACTTTCCTAGCTTGCCATCTCCTGGCGGCCGATCCGCCCGTCATCCAAGCAAACGCGGATAATAGGCTCTTAGCTCCGCCCTGTATGGCCTTGGGCTTTACTTTGTGGGCTTAGC
Organism: Caulobacteraceae bacterium; assembly: GCA_036488995.1. GTDB lineage: Bacteria > Pseudomonadota > Alphaproteobacteria > Caulobacterales > Caulobacteraceae > Acaudatibacter. Next base: position 3,410 of record DASXGQ010000144.1, on the reverse strand, counting down.
GAAATCACACCCGCGTGAGCGGACACCCTTAAGGCCTTGCCTTTCCTCGCCTGGAGGCGCTAGGCGCTTCGCCCCCGATCGGGTGACTCAAGGGGCGGGACGAATGGCGGATACGCAGGCGGTCAGGATCTACCACAACCCGCGATGCAGCACGTCCCGGACGGTCCTGGGAATGCTGAAGGACTCGGGGGTCGACCCGGAAGTGGTCGAGTATCTGAAGACCGGCTGGACGCGCCAGGTCCTGGACGAGATCCTTGCCCGCTCCGGCCTGACCCCCAAGGACATCCTGCGTAGGAGAGAGGCTCTCGCGCAGGACCTGCGGCTGGAGGCGGCGTCCGACAAGGCGATCCTCGACGCCATGATCGCCGACCCGATCCTGGTGGAGCGGCCCATCGTGATCACGGCTCGTGGCGCAGTGGTCTGCCGCCCGACAGAACGCGTCTGGGAGGTCGTCGAGCGGCGCTGAGCCTCAGTCGTCCAGCCGGACCGTGGCCTGGAGCTCGGTGTCGGCGGCGGAGCAGCCGACCAGGATGTCGTACGAGCCGGGCTCCGCCACCCAGCAGGCGCCGGCGGGATTCCAGTAGGAAAATGCACGCGCGTCGAGGGTGACGGTGATCCGGCGGCTCTCGCGAGGCTCGAGGGCCACCTTGGCTAAGCCCTTGAGCTCCTTGACCGGCCGCTCGACCGAGGGACCTCGCGGGCGGACATAGACCTGCGCGGTCTCCATCCCAGCGCGCTCCCCGACATTCTTGAGCGTGAAGGACACCTCCACCGTCGCGCCTGCAGGGACAACCTCTGGCGCCGCAATGTCGCTATAGGCGAAGCGCGTGTAGGTGAGGCCGTGGCCGAAGGCGAACAGGGGCGGCTCCGCAGCCCGGTCGAAATGGCGGTAGCCGACGAACAGCCCCTCGCCGTAGGTCACGCTTTCGTCGCCGGGATACCAGCCATGAGCTGGCGTATCCTCCAGTTTGCGCGGGAAACTGACCGGCAGGCGACCCGACGGCGAGGCCGCGCCGAACAGGATGCGGGCGGTGGCGTGGGGCCCCTCCTCCCCGCCGAGCCAGGCCTCGACCACCGCGGGAACGTGATCGATCCACGGCAGGGCGTAGGGCGCGCCGTTGGTCAGGACCACCACAGTCCGCGGATTGGCCGCCAGCACCGCTTCGACGAGAGCGTTCTGGTCACCGGGAAGTTCGAGGCCCTCGCGGTCATATCCCTCCGCCTCGCTGACCGAGGCCGCCCCGATCACCGCGATGGCCGCGTCGCACTCGGCGGCAACGGCCGCAGCCTCCTCGACGGAGCCTCGCGGCTGGCGAAGGCCCAGGCCTAGATATTCCCAGGGCGGCAGGTCTTCGGTCGGCGGTCGCACATATTCGACAACGATCTCGTAGCCGCGACCAGCCTCCAGATGAATCCCGACCACCCGGCGCGGAACCCGGCTTCCCGACACATCGAGGGTGTCGATCGCGCCGGGCGTGGACATGTCGATCAGGGTCTGGCCGGCAAGGCGAAGGCTGACGGTCCCCGCGGCCCGCAGGCCGATCTCGTGCCGGCCCTCCCGCTCGGGCCACAACCATCCGGTCCAACGGATCGCGCCCAGGCCCATCTCGCGATCGAGATGATTGTGGGTCGAGATCAGCCGGCCTATCGAACGATCCGGCGCCGTTTCGAACGGCTCGCCCTCCAGACCGCGCTCAGCGAACCGCTCGACCATGAAGCCCGGCGCGCTTCGCGCCTCGTCGATGCTGAAGAAGCCTGAGCGGGCGTGCGGTGGGACCGGTTCGTTGTCGCCGCCTTCGGCGTGCCGGACCTGCGCCTGCTCTCCCAGCACCTCCTGGATCGCCTGCAGCAGCGACACCTCCCGCGCGGCGCGGACCTGCGAGGAGCCACCGCCCTGGATGCGCCGCACCGCCGCGTTCGGCCCGACCACCGCGACGCTTCGAACGTGCGACAGATCGAGGGGCAGGAGCTCGCCCTCGTTCTTGAGCAGCACCACGGCCTCCTCGGCCGCCCGCGCAGCGATCTCGCGATGGCGCGCCGAACGCAGTTCGCCCGATGGGCGGGGGCGCCCGTCCAACACGCCCGTGCGCAGGATCAGCCGCACGATGCGGCGGGCGGACTCATCGATGGCGCCCTCGGGAACGCGCCCGGCCCGCACGGCGGCGAGCAGCTTGTCGCCGAACCAGGCTGGCGGCCCGGGCATCTCGAGATCGCAGCCGGCCGCGGCGGGACCCACCGTATCGTGCACGGCCCCCCAGTCCGAAACCACCACCCCGTCATAGCTCCACTCGCCCTTGAGCAGCTCCTGAAGCAGCCAGGGGTGAGCCGTGGCGTAGAGGCCGCCGATGCGGTTGTAGGAGGCCATGACGGTCCAGGGGTTGGCGGCCTTCACGACCGTCTCGAAGGCCGCCAGATAGATCTCCCGCAGTGTCCTCTCGTCCGCCTCCACGCTCACGGTCATGCGACCGTGCTCCTGGTTGTTGGCCGCGAAGTGCTTGAGCGAGGCCCCGACCCCCTCGTCCTGCAGCCCCTCGACATAGGCGGTTCCCAGGGCGCCGGCGAGGAACGGGTCTTCGGAGAAGGTCTCGAAGTTGCGGCCCCACAAGGGGGTGCGAACGATGTTGATCGTCGGCGCGAGTACGACCTGGTTGTCGAGGGCGAGGGCCTCGCGCCCTATCGCGCCGGCGACTTCGCGCACGAGCTCCGGGTTCCACGTGGAGGCCATCGCCACCCCCACCGGAAACACAGTCGCCGGCTCGCCCTCGTTCGAACGCACCCCCGTGGGCCCGTCGGTCATGCGGATCGCCGGCACGCCAAGGCGCTCCACCCCTTGGAGGGTGAACGACGCGGCGCCGGCCATCAGGGAAACCTTTTCTTCCAGCGTCAGGCGGGCGACGAGATCCTCGACCCGGACTTCGAGCGGCTGGCCCTCGTCTGCATAGAGCCGCGGAGCATGGCCAAGGTCCTGGTCCATCCGGCGCCTCCCGAACGCTAGAGCCTGATGCGTTTGCAAGGGACAGATGCGAACGCTGAATCAGGCTCTCAATTCCTGAATCTAGAGCACGTTGATCCCGTTCAGGCGATTCCACCTGAACGGGACGTGCTCTAGCGTCTTTTTCGGCAGCTTACGCCGGGGGATGCAGGCGGTGAAGCGCGCCTCAGGCGGCCGCGTTCAGGCGGCGTCGCCGCCTCGAGACCCAGAGGAAAATCGGCAACGGCGCGGCGATGACGATCGCCGACCAGAGCCCGGACGCCGGGTCGTCGACGACGACCACGGCGATCAGCGCCGCCTGGGCCAAGGTCGCGAGCGCCGGCAGCCAGGGGAACAGCGGCGCCCGGTAGGGCCGCGGCAGGTCCGGCTCCTTGTACCGCAGGGCGATGCTGGAAAGGCAGATCATCAGGATGCTGCC
>DASXGQ010000143.1:0-19406 GCA_036488995.1 Caulobacteraceae bacterium | reverse complement strand
GCAGGCGCGGATCGTAACCGACCTTCCAGCCGGGCTGGAGCGCCTCGCGCAGGAAGGCGGGCACGCCGCCTTCCACCAGATCGCGGATCTCGAACACCTCGCGGTCGACCTGGTCGCGCACCTGGATGGCGTAGCGCCCGTCGACGAAGATCGCCGCCTTGTCCTTCAGGATTACCGCCGCCCCGGCCGAGCCGGTGAAGCCGGTGGCCCAGGCCAGGCGGTCGTTGGCCTTGGGCAGGTACTCGTTCTGGTGCTCGTCCTCGTGCGGCACGAGGAAGCCGTCCAGGCTCTGCGCCTCCATGGCGCGGCGGATCAGGGGTGTGTGCTCGCGGCCGAAGCTGGGATCGGTCGTCTCGTCGAAGATCTGGCGCATGGTTGTGAACTTAGGCGCTCGAAGCCCCCAAGGAAAAGGCGCCAACGCCTTGACCGGCTCTCGCGACGCGCGGACTCTTTCGCCGTGAGCATCGCCGACCCGCCGATCGCCTATCTCCCCACCACCGGCGTGCGCCGTGTGGTCGAGGCGCCCGTGGTCGTCGCCACGCAGACGTCGCTGGAGGGCTTCGGCTGGCTGGTGGACGATCCGGCGGCCTTCCCGATCGAGATCGTCCGCTGGCCCGCGCAAGGGTGGCGGCCGATCGACGAGAACTCAGGCGACCAGGGCGGAGTGACCGAGGGCCGCTTCGACTTCGCCTGGCGCGGCCACACCCTGTTCGCAACCAACCATGCCGTGGGGGACTCGTATCTCTTCGGTTGGTCGACCTGGCCGGAGGAAGCGACAGGGGAGGGGGCGGCGGCCCCGCGTGAGCGCGCCCTGATCTGGCGCGCCAACTACCACCCCGACGGGGGTCAGCTCGTTTTTCCTCTCGCCGGCGAGAGCTTCGTCGTCCCCCTGGCCCTGCCCGGCGACGACGTGCGGCCGGAGAGCTTCATCGCCTTCCGCGTCGAGGGCGGGCGCGGCCTCTACGTCCGCCCGGACGTCTGGCACGGCCCCTTCATTCCGTACGCAGACGAAGCCGCCTTCCTAGACCGTCAGGGCAGAGTCCACGCCCGCGTCTCCGTCGACTTCGCCCACGAGTTCGGGTGCTACCTGTCGGTGCCGCTGTCCTAATCCCTCCCCTTCCGGGGAGGGTAGTCGAGCGCAGCGAGACCGGGTGGGGAAGTCTGGGGACAGCCTCCGACGCCTCTTTCCTTCCCCAAACTTCCCCACCCGTCTCGCCGCTTCGCGTCGAGCCACCCTCCCCGGAAGGGGAGGGACAAGGGCTCACCTCCGCAACACCAGCGTCGCCCACGCATCCCGGCCGATCCTGCGCTCCAGCCGAAACCCACGCGAGCGGTAGGCCGCCAGCACCATGCGCGCCTGCGACCGCAGCAGCCCCGAGAGGATCACCGTCCCGCCGGGTCTCAGCGCGCCGCGGATGTCCTGCGCCAGACCGACCAGTGGCCGCGCCAGGATGTTGGCGAAGACGAGGTCGTAGGGGGCGTGTGCGCGGACCAACGCATTGCTCAGGCCGTTTGCCCGTACGAAGTGGCTGGCGGCATGGTTCACCGCGGCGTTCTCGCGGGCGATGCGCACCGAGACCGCATCGATGTCCGTGCCCACGGTCACCGCCGATCCGGTGCGGTCGGCGGCGATCGCCAGCACGCCCGTGCCGGTCCCGACGTCCAGCACGCGCGGATAGCGACCCGCCTTCAGCAGCCGGTCGTAGGCGATCAGGCAGCCCACCGTCGTCCCGTGATGGCCGGTGCCAAACGCCGCGCCCGCTTCGATGCGCAGGTTCACCGCATTGGGGGGGACGCGGCCCCGATCGTGGACGCCGAAGATGAAGAAGCGGCCCGCGCGCACCGGCGGCAGGCCTGAGAGCGCCATGGCCAGCCAGTCGGCGTCGGCCAAGGCCTCCTTCGCCACGCGCAGGTCATAGCGCGCGAGGTGTGTGGTCAGTCCGTCCGCCTCTTCATCCGTGGTCGGATAGGCGTCGATACGCCAGACGCCGGCGTCTTCATCCTCCTCGATGATCGAATAGGTCGTGCTCTCGAGCGCCGGATCGGCCTCCATCGCCGCCGCTGCCGCCTCGGCCACCGCCCGCGGCCCGCGGGCAACGATCTGAACGGGTTGGTAGGTCATCGGATCACGGCGCACTTCGCATCCTTCTCCCGCAAGGGGAGAAGGGAGACGTTTTGGTGAGGGCGAGGGGGGAAAAGAGCATCCCCCCTCAAAGCCGCCAGCCTTCCCTAAGGCAAGAGCCCCGTTCAGGCCGCCACGAGATGCCTCGGCCGGCGCAGGTCCTCCGCCAGGCCCTCGCCCATCAGGTCGATGAAGTTTTCGGCATAGAAGCGATGGGCGACCACCTCAGGCGTCCCGGCCAGGGAATCGCCGAACCGCTTGAGCGGATTGCGCCCGCCCTCCACGTGCGGAAAGTCGGAGGAGAACAGCATCACCTCCTCGCCCGCCTCGCGGATCAGCCAGCCGGCGTCCTCGTGCGGGTAGGGCGTCACGCGCACCTGCCGGCGGACGATCTCGCTGGGCCGGGCGGACAGGCGGTGCAGCCGCTCCTCGTTCTTGAAGAAGGCGGCGTGGGCGCTGTCCATGAACCTCATCCAGCCGGGGACCCACGAAGCGCCCAGCTCGATGGCGCCGAACTTCAGGCGCGGGAAGCGGTCCATCACGCCATCGATGATCAGGCAGGCCAGGGTCTGCATCACCGAGTCCGGGATGGCCATAAAGCTCACCGAGGTGAAGTTCTCCTCCCCACCGTGGAAGTCCTTCACCTTGGGCATGCCGTTCTCGAAATAGGCCGGCTCGAGCTTCTTCTCGCCGCCGACGTGGAAGAGGATCGGGATCCCCGCCTCCTGCGCCTGCGCCCAGACCGGATCGAAGCCCACGTGGCTGGGCGAATGGCTGGGCGGACATTTGGAGGGGATCAGCAGGGCCTTGGCCCCCAGCTCGATCGCCTCGTGCGCCGCCTGCGCCGACCGTTCGAAATCAACCAGGGGGATGTAGGCGGTGGCCAGGAACCGGCGGTCGACCGAGCAGAAGTCAGTCATCATTCGGTTATGGGCTTGGGCCGCGGCATAGGCGAGTTCGACCGGCCCGCCCTCGTCCAGCCCGAAGTTGCCGAGGCAGAAGGTGGTGAAGACGAGCTGGCTGGCGAAGCCGAGCAGGTCGAGGGCCGCAGGCCGGTCCTCGCGCCGGAAGGAGCCGAGGGCCTCGTAGTTCTTGCGCAGCAGGATGTTCTCCGCGGCGCCTGCGCGGAACTCCGGATCGTCCTGCTTGCGCCGCGCGCCCTGCGACCAGCGCCGATCGCCAACCTTGTGCTGGTAGTAGGCGAGGTCGTGATAGGCCTGGAGGAAGCGTTTGTCGAAGTAGGGGTCGAGGCAGTCCTCGAGCTCCATCAGATGGGAGTCGGCGTCGTGCACAAGACGGTCCTGCACGTAAGGCATGGCGGTTCCTCCGGTCGTTGTCGGCATTTCACTCCGGCCCGGGCGGCCAGACAAGCGATGGCGGCCATGTTCGCCCTTCTGGCGCTGCCGGTGGCGGCCTTCGCGCAGGATGAGCAGGCGCAGCTCGAGCGGCTGCAGGGCGATCTGCTGTCGGGCGCCAGCGCCACCGCGATCCTGGGCCAGTGGTGCGCCGATCACAGGCTTGCCGATCCGCCGCGGATCGCGGCGCTGCGCGACGGCGCCGCCGCCTCGCCCGCCCCGCCCGAGGTCCGACGGCGGCTGCAGGCCCGTCCGGGCGAGGCGATCGCCTATCGCCGGGTGCGCCTGGCCTGCGGCGAGCGTACTCTGTCGGAAGCGGACAATTGGTACCTGCCGGACCGGTTGACCCCGGCGATGAACGACGTCCTCGACCATACCGACACCCCCTTCGGCCAGGCGGTGAAGGCCCTCGACTTCCATCGCGTGACGGTCGCCGCGCGCCGGCTGTGGCGCGGGCCCTCCGCCGGGCCGCCGCCAGCCCACGTGCTGCGGATCGAGGCGGTCCTTGTCAGCGGCGCCGGAGCCCCATTCGCTCTCGTGCGCGAGACCTATCGCGCCGACCTCTTCGCCCGACCGCTCGCAGGAGCCGCCGGCGGATAGGCTTGTAGCGCGGCGAAAGGCCGCGCGCTTCGTCACTGTGGCGCTCCAATTGGGCGCCAAGATTTGGCCCAGTAGGTTCGTGGCGTGGAGGCTGGCCATGAAAGAGCCAGCAGTGCGGAAGATCGCGAGGCCCCCGCCCCAGGACGGGGAGGGGCTCGGCGCGCGACGCGCGCGCTCGATCGCCGACCGGGTGATCTTCGCCCTTGCGCGGGAGGGCCTTCCCCCGGCGCTCACCTATACCCTCACAGCGCTGTCGATGGTCGCAGCCGCCGCCCTGCAGCGGGCCCTGCCGGTCTATCACGGACCGTATCTGCTCCTCTTCCCTCCGATCTTCATCAGCGCCCTGGCGTTCGGGCTGGGGGAGGGGCTGCTGAGCGTGGTCATGGCCACGGTGCTCGCGGCAGGCCTTTTCATGGGCGCCGGTTCGGGTCGACCCCTCACGGTCTCGGAGATCGTCACCTCCTTCCTCTTCCTGTTCTTCTGCTCGCTGCTGGTGGCGGTGTGCGACGCCTTCCGGCGCGCCGCCCTCAGGCTATCGACCGAGCTGGAGCGTCTCCGGGTCCTGCGGGCCGAGGCCGAGGCCAACGCCAGGGCTCTGGCCGCCAGCGAGGAGGCCCTGCGCGGGCTCAACGAGACCCTCGAGGCCAAGGTGGTCGAACGCACCGCCGCGCTCGACGAGACGCAGGAGGCCCTGCGCCAGTCGCAGAAGATGGAGGCCCTCGGCCAGATCACCGGCGGCGTCGCTCACGATTTCAACAACCTCCTCGCCGGTGTCGGCGGCGGCCTCGAAATGGCCCGGACAAGGCTGGATCAGGGCCGAGCCGAGGAAGCGCAGCGCTACATGGACGTCGCCGAGGACGCGGCGCGGCGCGGGGCGGCCCTGACGCGACGCCTGCTCTCCTTCTCCCGGCGCCAGGCTCTGCAGCTCGAGCGTCTCGAGATCGCCTCCCTGGTCACCGGCGTCGGCGACCTGATCGGTCGCACCGTGGGGCCAGGGGTGAACGTGGAGACCTGCTCGCCGCCCGACCTGTGGTTCGCCTTCGCCGACCGCAGCCAGCTCGAAAACGCTCTCCTCAACCTGGCCATCAACGCCCGCGACGCCATGGGCGGGCGGGGCCGCCTGAAGATCGAACTGGCGAATGTCTCGCTGAGCGATGCCGCAGCCGCCCAGCGCGCCGTGGCGCCGGGGGACTATGTGCGGGTCAGCGTCGCCGACACCGGTTCGGGTATGACGCCGGAGGTTGCGGCCAGGGCCTTCGATCCGTTCTTCACCACCAAGCCGGCCGGGGCAGGGACGGGGCTTGGCCTTTCGATGATCTACGCCTTCGCGCGCCAGGCAGGCGGGGACGCCTGGCTGGAGACCACGCCGGGTCACGGCACGCAGGTCCACCTCCTGCTGCCGCGCCTGCCGGCGCCGAGCGAGGACGCCGAGGTGAAGTCGATCGCGCCGCCTCCAGCCGGACAGGGCCAGACTGTCCTCATCGTTGACGACGAGCCGTCCGTGCGCAGGGTTCTGGCCGACGCTCTCGATGCGGCCGGCTATGGCGTCCTGCGCGGCTCGGACGGGCCGAGCGGCCTTGCCCACCTGCGCACGAACCAGGACGTGGAGCTGATGATCTGCGATCTCGGCCTGCCGGGCGAGTTGAACGGACGCCAGCTCTTCGAGGCCGCGCGTCAGGTGCGGCCGGATCTGCGCGTTCTCTTCATCACCGGCTTCCCAGCCGACGAGGCCGACGCCCTGCTCGAGCCGGACATGCCTCGCCTCGCCAAGCCGTTCGCGCTCGATACCCTCCGCCGCGCCGTGGCGAACGTCCTGGCGGGGTGAGGGGCGTCAGGGCGGCCGTCCGCGCTTACGCGTCGACGAAGACCGGCTCGCGTTTCTCGACGTTGGACATCACCGCCTCGACCTGGTTGGGGCTGCCGATGAGGGCGGCCTGTTCGACGCTCTCGGCCATCAGGCCCTCCGCCGGGTCGGCATGGGGAGCGGCGTTGAGGAGGCGCTTGGCGGCGCGGATGGCGTCGGGGTTGCGGCCGGCGATCTCCCGCGCCGTCTGCAGGGCCGCGGCGCGCGGATCGGCGCAGACCCGCGTGGCGAGCCCCAGGGCCAGGGCTTCCTCGCCTGAGAAGATCCGGCCGGTGAAGGTGAGCTCGCGCACGACGTCCTCGCGCACGAGGCCGCGCATGAGCTGCGTCCCGGCCATGTCGGGCACCAGGCCCCACTTGATCTCCAGCACCGCCAGGCGCGTGTCGGGGGCGACGTAGCGCATGTCGGCGCCAAGGGCGACCTGCAGGCCGCCCCCGTAGGCGACGCCGTGGACCGCCGCGATCACGGGCACGGGGATCTCCCGCCAGACCCAGGCGGCGTACTGCGCGCGATTGGCTGCCCCGTGCGTCCGTGCGCCCAGACCCTGATCGGCGGAGGAGCCGCCCGAAGCTCGTCCCTGGGCCATGCGGCCGAAACTGCCCATGTCGAGGCCGGCGCAGAAGGCGCGCCCTTCGCCGGAGAGCACGACCGCGCGAAGGCCGCGCTCGCTCTTCAGCCGCTCGCCCGCGGCGACCAGGCCTGCGAACATGGCGTCATCGAGGGCGTTCATCTTGTCCGCCCGCACCATGCGCACGTCCGCGACGCCTCCCTGGATCTCGATCCGGACCCGCTCTTCCATGGCTGCGCCTCCCTTGTGCCTAGAGCCTGATGCGTTTGCACGGAACAGATGCGAACGTTGAATCAGGCTCTACACCTTTGAATCTAGAGCAAATCAGCCCCGTTCAGACAGTTCCGTCTGAACGGGGTTTGCTCTAGCACACCCCACAGGGTAGCTGACCCCGCGGCTGTCAATGGCCGTCTTGGAGGTCCGGCGCTGAACATCGTTCTGCAATACCGCGCCAGTCGCGGCTTCCGCGCCCAGATCGACGAGGTCTTCGGCTCCGGGGCGGTCGAGGTGATCGACGAGACGGACTACGCCGCCTTCGCCCGCAGCATGACCGAGGCCGACGCCCTGCTCCACGTGCTCGAGCCGGTGACGGCGCAGGTGATCGAGGGGGCGCCCCGCCTGGGCCTGATCCAGAAGCTCGGCGTCGGCGTGAACACCATCGATCTCGACGCTGCGCTGGCCGCGGGGGCCGCCGTCTGCAACATGCCGGGGGTCAATTCCATCGCGGTCGCCGAGATGGCGCTCGCGCTCATGCTCGCCGTGCTGCGCCGGCTCAGCTATCTCGACTCGGCCACGCGGGCCGGGGAGGGGTGGCGGCCGGACCTGGATGTGCTCGACACCACCGGCGAAATCGCCGGCCGGACAGTGGGCCTGCTGGGCTTCGGCGGCTCCGCGCGCCGGCTCGCGGCCGCGCTCGACGCCCTCGGCGCGCGGGTCGTCTATCATGCGCGCACGGCCAAGCCGGACGTTCCCTACGCCTTTCTCTCCCTGGAGGACCTCCTCACCGAGGCCGACGTCCTCTCCATCCACATGCCGGTGGAGGCGCACACCCGCGGACTCATCGGCGAGGCGGCCTTCGCGCGCATGAAGCCGGGCGCTGTCCTGATCAATACCGCCCGTGGCGAGCTGGTGGACGAGGCGGCGCTGGCGCGAGCGCTCTCGAGCGGGCGCCTGCGTGGCGCGGGGCTCGACGTCTTCGTCGGCGAGCCAATTGGCGAGGACAATCCCTTACTGGCCTTCCCGCAGGTCGTCGCCAGCCCGCACGCCGCCTGGCTCACGCCCGAGACGCTTCGGCGCAGCCTGGTGGCGGCGAAGGAGAACTGCCGGCGTCTGGCGGCGGGCGAGCCCCTGCTCAACCGCGTCGTCTGAGGACTCTCAGGACTTCGCGGTCTGCACGCCCTTGCCGGCGTGGGCAGTCGCCAGGGCTGCGTTGAGCGCCTTCATGTCGTCGCCCAGGATGAACTGGTCGCCGACGATGAAGGCGGGCGTGCCCTCCAGATCGAGTTTGGTGAACAGGGCCGCGTTGGCGGCGAGGTGGGCGTCGTCCTGGTGCGCGGCGGCCGGAGCCAGGTCCGCCGGGCGCGCGCCCTTGGCCAGGGCCAGGCGATCGATGGTCTGATCGTCCAGGCCGCGCGCCGACATGTACGCCTGGTAGAGTCCGACATAGTCGCCGCCGGCCTTCTTCACTGCCAGGGCGGCGCGCGCCGCGTGCTCGGAGACCGGTCCGAAGATCGGCATCTCCTTGAAGACGAAGCGCACGTCAGGGTGCTGCCGGATCAGGGCGACCACATTGGGCGCCGCGTTGATGCAGTGTGGGCAGCGGTAGTCGTAGAACTCGGTGACGGTGATCGTACCGCCCGGATTGGCGACGAAGTCGCGCGGGTCTCGCTCGACAGCCGCGCGTAGCGCGGGAAGGGCCTTCTGGGCGGCGCGCTGTTCCGCTTGATCCTGGGCCGCCAGCTTGGCCTCGAGGCGCTGTGTCGCCTCCTGCAGGACCTCGGGGTGAGCCAGGAGATAGGCGCGGACACGCTCACCGAAGGCCTTGTCGTCGTCACCGGCGGCGTGGCTCTTCTGGCACCCGCCAAGGCTCAGCGCGCCGGCGAGCGCGAGGAGCGGGACAATGCGCCTCAACTGCTGACCCCAAGCTGTCTCAACTGGTCGGGCGTGGGCTTGGAGGCCATGATGATGTCGGTCGCGCGGCGCCACTCGGGCGTTCCCTTCTTCAGCAGTTCTCGGGCGTTGTAGGCGAAGGTCCGGGCCTGCAGCAGCTGGCCCAGGTAGAAGTTCTGCTCGGCCGACGCCAGGTGGGCCATGCCCTCGTCGCCCTTGCCGTCATAGGCCTCCGAAAGCAGGCGCCAGGCCAGCGGGTTGTCGGGCTCCACGCCGAGAGAACGCCGTATGTGGAGTATCGCCTCGTCGTACTTCGGCTCAGTGCCTTCGGCGATCAGGGTCTGGGCGAGATTGACCTGCAGCAGCGGAGCGTCCGGATCCAGCTCCACCGAGCGCCGGTGCGCCGGCTCGGACTCCTTGGTCCGCCCGGACTCGAACAGAACCTGGCCCTTGAGCTCCCAGAGGTACGGGTTCTTCGGATACTCGGCCAGGAGGGCGTCGATCTGTTTGAGCGCAGGCTCGATCTCGGTGCCGCGGTAGAGTGCGATCGCCCGGGCGTAGCGGGCGGGGAAGGACTGATCCTCGGACGGGTAGTCCGTCATTGTCTGGCCGCCGAGGATAAAGCCTTCGAGCTTCGCCTTCATGATCTCGTAGCGTTCGATCGCCTGAGGCGAGTCGGTCTCGGTATAGTGCGGCTGGTGCTCCACCCGCACCTTCAGCGCCTCGATGCGGTCGTCGGAGAGGGGGTGGTCGCGGAAGTAGGGGAACTTCCGCTCGTCGTCGAACACCTCCTGGTAGCGATAGGTGTCGAAGAAGGAGACCAGGCCCCGACCCGACATTCCCGCCTTGTCGAGGTAGGTCGCAGCCGCCTGATCGGCGCGGGATTCCTGCTCGCGCGAATAGGTGAGGACGTTGAGCTCGCCGAAATAGGTCGATGAGAAGACCAGGGCCGCCGCCGCCTCTGGGGCGCCGGCGATGGCCGCCAGTATGCCCAGGCCAATGGTCATGAGCATGGGCGCGAGGCCGGCTTTGGTGAAGTCGCCCGAGCGCGCGAGGTGCCCGCCGGCGATGTGGCCCGTCTCGTGGGCGATCACCCCGATCAGCTGGTTGGGATTGTCCGTCTTCAGGATGAGGCCGGTGTAGAGGAAGACCTGCTGGCCGCCCGCCGAGAAGGCGTTGACCTCGTTGCTCTCCACCAGATGGATCTGCACCGCCTTGGGATTGAGGCCGGCCGCCTTGAAGATCGGGTCGGCTTCCTCGTGCAGGATCTGCTCGATCTCGGTGTCCCGGATGATCGAGACCGGCTCGTCCTGCGCGAACGCCTGGCTGACCGGCGCAAGGAGCACGCCGGTCATGGCCAGGGCGGAGATGGCGAGCCGTCCGGAGGCGAGGAGGCGGGGCATGATCAGGTAAACTGCGTCATGATCTCGTCCGCGCCTCCCTGCTACCGGTCGGGGGCGATTTCAGGGCTTTTCAGGACCCTCGCCTCCACCAGCCGCGCTTGGGCGCCGTCGGCGGGGCGACGATCTCGGCCGGGTCGAAGACCGGCTCGGGCGCCGGTGGCGGCTCCACGAGCGGCGTCTCCGGCCTCAATTCCACGACCGCGGCCGCCGGCGCGGCTTCGGCGTCTTCGACACCTTGGGGAGACGTCTCGCTGACTGCAGGGGTTTCCGGCGGGGGCGGGACTTCCAGCGGAGGCTCCTCGGAAGGCATCTCCTGCGGGGTCTCCGGTTCGGGCGTCTCAGGAACACCCTCCGCCTCGGCCGCGGTCGCTGCGCCGCGTCCGCGGGTGGACGAACGCCGCCGACGTGTGCGGGCCGGTTTCTCCTCAGGGGGCGGCAGTTCCACCCACGCGTCCTGCAACGGTCCCTCGCCGATCTGAGCGTTCGTCAGGTCCGCTGGCGGTCCGACCGTCGCTTCGACCGGCTGCTGCATGGCCTCGACGGGAGGGAGCGGCAGCGCCTCGGCGACATCGACCGCCTCGGATCTCGGAGCCTCCGCCACGGTTACGGCGCGATGGGATGGGCCGCGCCATTCGTAAGGATTGTCCCCGGTCAGGCGCGCCGGCCAGGACCATGCGTAGGCGTCGGGCGCCTGACCCTCCTCGCGGGAGCGCCGGCCGCCGCGGCGGCCGCGACGGCGTCGCCGTCCCTGGTCGGACTCGCCGTCGCCGAACGCCGGGGCGGCCACCCCGACCTCGCCGGCGCGGGGCTCGTCGCCACGCCGTCCGCGCCGGCGCCGACTGCGCCGCCGGCGCGCACCGGCATCCTCATCGTCGCGGCCCTCCCCGGTGCGCACGACTTCGACCTCGAGGTCCTCGTCGTCGTCCTCGTCCTCGATGTTTGTTTCCAGGTCGTCGAACGATTCGGCGAAGGCTTCGTCTTCCTCTTCCTCCTCGAATTCGATCTCGGCCTCGACCTCCTCGTCGGTGAGGTCTTCTGCCGGGGGCGCGCCCCAGGCGTGCTCGGCCTGATAGGGCGTGTCGGAGACGCGCTCGACCTCGTGGTCGGCGTGGGCCAGGGCGTCGTCCAGCGTCACGTTGATGAAGACGCCGTTCATCACGGCCAGTCGCGTGAGGTATTCGCGTTTGGAGTTGAGGATGTAGAGACCGACGTCCTTGGGCACGCGCAGGCTGACCTCGCCTCCGCCATTGAGCCCCTCGATTTCCACGGCCCTGAGCGCGGCCAGCGCGCTCGACTCTACCGAGCGGATGCGCCCGGCGCCGTTGCAGTGGGGGCAGACGTGTGTGGTGCCCTCGAGAATCCCCGTACGCCGCCGCTGCCGGCTGATCTCCATCAGGCCGAAGGCCGAGATCTTGCCCATCTGGATGCGGGCGCGATCCTTGGCGAGGCAGTCCTTCAGGGTCTTCTCGACGGCCCGGTTGTTCTTCGACTCCTCCATGTCGATGAAGTCGATGATGATCAGGCCGGCAAGGTCGCGCAGACGCAACTGCCGGGCCGCCTCTTCGGCGGCCTCGAGGTTGGTCTTGAGCGCAGTGGCCTCGATGTTGCGTTCGCGGGTCGCCCGGCCCGAGTTCACGTCGATCGCGACGAGCGCCTCGGTCTGGTTGATGACCAGATAACCCCCCGACCTGAGAGGCACGACGGGCGAATAGATCTGCGAAAGGTGCTCCTCGATCCGGTTCGCAACGAACAGGGGGGCGGCGCCACGGTAGGATTGGATCTTGCTGGCCTGCGACGGCATCAGCATGCGCATGAACCTGCGAGCCTCGCGGAAGCCCGTTTCACCCTCGACCCAGACGCCGTCGATGTCCTTGTCATAGAGGTCGCGGATGGCCCGTTTGACGAGGTCCTCCTCCTCGTAGATCAGCGCCGGCGCGATGGAGTGCAGGGTGGTGTCGCGGATCTGTCCCCACGCCCGCGAGAGGTACTCGTAGTCGCGCTTGATCTCCGCCTTGGTCCGCTTGGCGCCGGCGGTGCGCACGATCAGGCCCATGCCCTCGGGCACGTCCAGGTCGGCGACGATGGCGCGCAGGCGCTTGCGATCCGAGGCCGCGGTGATCTTGCGGCTGATGCCGCCCCCGCGGTCGGTGTTCGGCATCAGGACGCAGTAGCGTCCCGCAAGCGAGAGATAGGTGGTCAGCGCCGCGCCCTTGGTGCCGCGCTCTTCCTTGACCACCTGCACCAGCATGATCTGCCGGCGCTTGATGACCTCCTGGATTTTGTAGCGGCGCATCAGCCGGCGACGGCGGCGCGCGATCTCCTCGTCGACTTCGTCTTCGTCATCCCCGCCCAGGGAGTCGGTCTGGTCCTCGCCCGAGGCCTCGCGTTCGGCCTCGTCATCCTCGTCGTCGTCCTCCTCGGCCTCGCGCAGCAGGGCTTCGCGATCGGCGTGCGGGATCTGGTAGTAGTCGGGGTGGATCTCGTTGAAGGCGAGGAACCCGTGACGATTGCCGCCATACTCGACGAAAGCGGCCTGCAGGCTCGGTTCGACGCGGGTGACTTTCGCCAGGTAGATATTGCCGCGCAGCTGCTTCTTTGCGCGGCTCTCGAAGTCAAAATCCTCGATCTGGTTCCCGTTGAGGACGACGACCCGTGTTTCTTCCGGGTGGGCCGCGTCGATGAGCATCTTCTTTGACATGCAATAGGGCTCCGGGGCGCCCGCCCGACCTCGGGTCTGGGCGCCAGCTGGGGGCGCGCTCGCGTGCGGCGTCGACCGGCCGGCCGCCGCGCGCATTCGCACGGCTGCGGATCGGTGACGGACTGAAGGCGGCGCGGCCCATGGTTCTGGTTCTTTCGGACGCGCTCGCCACACCTGCGAAGAGCGCGCATGATCGGTGCGTTCGCGCCAAGCAGCGCCGCTCGTCGGCCGTGAGGCGGAGGAGCATCGCTGGAAACTGGCGATGTAACGCGTTCCCACAATAGGATAGCCGCCAACGGAATGGAAGGCGGCCCATCGCGGAAGGGTGGCCGCCATTTGCAGTCGGGGGAATGCAATTGCGAGCACTTGTTTCGACGGGCGTGGCCCTGCTCATCACTGGCCTTGGCTTGCAGGCCTTCGCGGGTCCCGAATCGGGTCAGGCGAAGGTCACCGACATCCCGGTTGAGGGAGTCGTGACGAACCCGGACTGGTTGTCCAAACCAACGGGAGAGCAGCTCTCGGAGGTCTATCCGCTCGTAGCCCAGGCTCTGAACGTCGGCGGCAGGGCGGAAATCAACTGTAAAGTGACCGCTCAGGGGGACGCGACGGACTGCAAGATCGTGGCGGAGGCTCCAATCGGAATGGGTTTCGGCGCCGCCGCCATTTCGCTGGCGCCCTACTTCAAGATGAGGCCTCGGACTGTCGACGGCGCGCCGGTGAGCGGAGCGGGCGTGAACATCCCGATCCGCTTCCAGCTTGCCGATGGCCCTGTGGACGATGAGATCCATGCAGTTATGGCCGCTGTTGTCCCGTCTCCGTCGCCAGAGGCGGTGGAACTCTCTCGCCGGATCGTAGCCGCGTCAGGGAATACCCCAGCTGTTCCCATCGAGGTTTCGGGCTGGATTACCATGGTCGAGCGGATCGCGCGGATGCAGCCGTCAAACAGTGACGCTGCTCGGGCCCAGAGGGCGGCGCTCGACGCCATCAAGACGACTCTCGCGCAGGCGGAGCCTCAGTTCCGCGACGCGCGAGCGCAGGCGATAGCCGAGAGTTTCACCCCGGACGAACTCGCTAAGATCGCCGCCTTCTTCGATACGCCGGCAGGCCGAGCCTGGGCGAGCCGGC
The DNA here is from genome assembly GCA_036488995.1 of Caulobacteraceae bacterium. GTDB lineage: Bacteria > Pseudomonadota > Alphaproteobacteria > Caulobacterales > Caulobacteraceae > Acaudatibacter. The sequence continues at coordinate 5,562 of DASXGQ010000143.1, read as the reverse complement.
TTGCGGCGGTTGACGCTCTGGAGGTCAAGCAGACGCTCACGATCATTCAGTCGGCTCGCACGGCGGCCCGCGAGCGGTTCTGCGAAACCGGCCATTGCGGCGCAGCCCCCCCAAAAGCGCCGGGCGGGTCCTGAGACGACTGCTCAGGGGCGCAGGCCCCACTTTGCGTAGCGATTGGCGACGTCCGGGTCTGATTTGGTCGCGGCTGCGATGTCGGCGCTGCCGCCGACCGAGTCGCCACTCTTCAGTTTTGCGAGGCCGCGTCCGAACAGGGAAACCGCGCCAGAGCCCCCGGCGATCGCCGCGTTATAGTCCTTGATGGAATCCTCGGCGTGGCCGAGGCGGAGTTCCACGAGCGCCCGACTGTCCAGGAACGACGACGATTTCGGCGACAGGCTGATGGCGGCTTCGCAGTCGGACAACCCCTGACGGAGCTCTCGTCCCCACTGCGCCCGCGCCCAGCATCGCGCATTGAGCATGCTGCTGCGCCGCGAGTCGGTGGAGAACCGCATCAGAAGTCGATTGTAATAGCCGACCGCGGCCCCGAACTGTCCTGCATCGTCCATCGCCAGCGCCGCCTGCCACAGCGGCTCGGGATCTGTCGGCGCCGCCAGGAAAGCCGCCTCGAAGTCGGCTCGGGCGCCGTCCTCGTCGCTAAGCTCCAATCGCATCCGTCCACGCGCCGCCAGCGCTTTCGAGGACTTCGGATTGAGGCGCAGTGCACGGTCGAAGTCGTCGCGGGCGGACTGGAATTTACCGAGGGCCGCGTAGGCCACGCCGCGGTTGTAGAAGGTCTTCTCGACGTTCGGGTCGAGCTCGGCCGCCCGCGACAGGTCGACGACGGCGCCGGAATAGTCGTGCTCGACGAGGAGCTGGAGACCCCGTCGCGCAAAGCCCTCGGCCGTGCTCGGTTCGGCGAGCGCCGCCGAAGAGGTCTTCGAAGCGGGGGCCGGCGTCGAGGGTTTCGGCGCGCTTGCGAGCGGCGCTTCGAGCCAGACCGGCTGTTCGTTTAGGGTCTGCAAGGCCGACTCGGCTGCTGGGGCCGCATCGGCCGGGATCTCGCGCTTGAGACTTTTGGTCGTGACTTCGAGCGTCGCCGTACCGCCGACAATCGCCGACTTTCGCCGATATTGGATTCCGGCGATCTCCCGGTCCACATCTCCCCCGCCTTCGAGGGTGTAGCCCGCGCCACGGTCCGGCAGCGTGATGCTGGTGCGGCCCGCGATAAACATTGGGTACGGGATGGCGTACGGAGCGCTCTTGTCGGCGTCGTTGGCTCGCTCCAGCGAGACTTCGCCGCCTAGCTGGCTGTCTGGGATAATGTACTGGCGACCTGAAGCGTAGGTGGTCCAGGTCAAGTGACCCGTCCCTTCAAGATTGATGGTCAACGTCCTGCCCGCTTCGTCCCATTTCGCCCCGGTGTTCTGAATGGTGATCCAGGGATAGGTCGCCGTAAACGATTCCCGGAGTTTCTTGTTGAGATCAGCCTTGGCTGTGGCGTCATAGCCCTGGTGGACCGATAGGGCGAGATCGCCGCGATAAAGCACCGTCACGCGAGTTGGAGCCGGAGCGTCGGGGCCGCCTCTGAGATCGATCCGGGTCTCGACTTCGGCCGCCGGCTCGGCAAGCGGAGGTTCCTCGATCGGCTCCAGCTTGGCGGCGCGTCCGACGAGGGGCAGCGCCCACTGATAGTCCGGTGGGAGGATGTCTTTGATCTCGCGATCGCCAAGCCGCGTCCCGTCGAGCCAGTAGGTGACTCCGCCGATATGCGCCCGGACGATCACGTGGTCGAAAAAGGCGATAGCGGGAAGGCTGACCGGCAAACGGTCTCCGCCCGTGGTGCTCACGAGCGCCGGCGCCGCATCGATCCCGAGCGCTCTGAGAAGCGCAATGAGAAGAACCGTCTTGCCTTTGCAATCGCCGAAGCGCCGAGTCCAAGTCAGGTCGGCGGCCGCTGGCGCGTAACCTCCGGCCCCGAGCTCCAAATAGAAGTAGCGCACCTGCTGTTGCACGAGTTGGAGCGCCAGAGCCGCCCGTTTCTTTGGGTCGTCCGTCGAGGCCGCGATCTTCGCCGCCTCCGCACGGACCGCGGAATCCTTGGCAAGATCCGCTGCGCGCTCGTACGCCGGCGTCAGCAGGACCGACACTTCGCCCCAGTCGCGGAAATCCGTGAACTCCGTCTGTCCCGGATGTTGGAACCGCGGGGGCGCGCCGGCGGGGGACGACGGGGCTTCGAAGTTGGCGCGCTCGACCAGGAACTGATCCAGCCCGGGGGGATGGCTGACAATCGGCTGGCCAAGTCCGGAACCCATGCGCCATTGCATCGGTCGGCCCGACGGCCAGATAGCCCGCAGGCGGTACCGCTGGGCCGGCAGCCCCGACGGCGCCTCGCCGAAGCCTTCGGCGTGTCCTCTGGTTAGTGGATCTGCGACCGTCAGGGTGAAGGCGTAGTCGAGGATGTCGCCCGCTTGCAGCCCTTCAGGCTGGATGACGGCCGTGAGTGCGCCGTCGAGCATCGACGTCTCGAGGTTGGGCTCCCTGCGCAGGACCGTCACGCGATCTGGATGGTCGATCAGGTCTATGACTTTGTCTCCACGCAGGATCCGAGCGCGGTGGATGGTCAAGGTCGCTACATCTGGGCGCCATGGCATGGAGAATGTCCCCGCCTGCGCCAGGCCTACGGGATCTCGGACCTTTATCGCCCGCTCCTCGTAGAAGTCGGTCGCGTTGGGTTCGAACCGGATCTGAGCGTCTGAGAGAAGCACTTCGAGCGCAGACGAACCGCTGGGCGGCGCGGTCGGAATGGCTGCTGGCACGACCCAGGAGGGCGCCGGAGCGATGACGGGTTTGTCGCCGGCCGTCGCCGCGTGGCCCAGCCCAAGCGCCAACGCGGCGGAAAGAATTGCTCTCTTCATAGTCCCCCCGGCGCAAGCCTAGGGCGGCCGGCGGCCAAGGCAAGGCTCCTTAACCCTTTGGCTACGTCCGGGCGGCCATAAGCGACGGTCAGTCGCGCGCGGGAGTATGGTGGCGAGCCATGGGCTTGGCCTGGGGTAAGGTGTGTGCCGCCATTGCGATCGCAGCCTTTGCGGCGGCGGCGCCGTTGTCGTGCGCCCTGGCCGACCCGGCAGCGCCGGACGTTGCTGTCACCGCCCCATTCGGCGTGAGGTTCGGCGGCGATGAAGCGCGCACCAGGCTCGTCCTCGATCTTGGCGAGTCCTCGCCGGGCCAGGTGGCGGTGGCCAAGGACGCTGCGCGGTTGGAGGTCGACCTTCCCGCCGTCTCGGACGCGGGCGGGGCGGGCGTTGGCCACGGTCTCGTCCGTCGCTGGTCGGCGACCGCGAGCGCCGATGGGGGGCACGTCTCGTTCGAGCTCGCGCCCAATGTGTCGATCGAGCGCCGCTTCGCCATTCCGCCATCCGCGCAGATCATGCACTGGCGCTATGTGGTGGACCTCGTCGCCGGCGATCCCCTCGCCGCGCTTCTGCCATCGCGCCAGCCCGTCCAACCCGCTGCGCCCGTCACGGCGGCTGCGACGCCGGCCGCCGCCTCCCCAGCCGAGCACACAGTTGTTGCGGATGCCGGGCAGTCCCAGATCGCGGCGTCTCACCCTTACACACGCCCCGCCGCGAAGCCTGCCAGCCCGGCTGTTGCCCCTCAGGTCGCGACACCTGTCGCCTCTCCTGCGGCGGTCAGAGCCGCCCTTGAGGCCCGTATGCCGAAGGTCGTCGTCATCGATCCCGGGCACGGAGGCCACGACACCGGCGCCCAGAGCCTCGTCCTCAACGAGAAGGACATCAATCTCGCCGCCGCCCTCGCGCTCAAGGCGCGCCTGGAGCGGTCAGGCCGTTATCGCGTCGTGCTCACCCGCTCGGACGACACGTTCATTCCGCTCGAGGATCGCGTGCGAATCGCCCGCGGGGCCAGGGCGGACCTCTTCATCTCCCTGCACTCGGACTCGGCGGGGCAGGACCCCACCCCCCACGGCGCCAGCGTCTACACCCTGTCGGATCATGGCGTGACGCGAGTCCGCGAAGTGCTTGGCCCGCACGAATGGTTCGCGCGCGCGGGCGACCACAAGGCCGATCCGGCGGTGAGTCAGCTCCTGCTCGATCTGACCCAGAGGAGCACGCTCAATCGTTCAGCGGAATTCGCGGGTCTGCTCATCAATCACATTGGTCACAGCGTCGACCTGTTGCCGCGCGGCCACCGCGACGCCGGCTACTACGTCCTGTTGGCGCCCGACGTGCCGGCGGTCCTGCTGGAGATGGGCTTCATCACCAACCCCTCTGATCAACTGCGGCTGACCGACCCCGAACAGCGAAAGGAAATGATGGACGAGGTTGGGGGCGCCATCGACGACTACTTCGCCCCGCGTGCACAGGTGGCCGAGGCGGAAGGGTCGCCTTGACTTCCTCCGGCGGCGCTGACCTCAGACGAGTATGAGCGAAAACGATCACGGGGGCGGGGGGCCACACCTGCGACGGGTGCTGGGCCTCGTCTTTGGTCTTGCCGTCGTAGTGGGCGGCATCATCGGGTCGGGGATCATGCGCGCGCCGGGCGTGGTGGCGCTTGGCCTGCACAGCGTGCCGCTGACTTTGCTGCTGTGGGCGGCCATGGGCGGCGTGGCGATGGTCACCGCCATGCCGCTGGTGGAAGCGGGCGCCGAGATCCCGCAGGCCGGTGGCAGCTATCCGATCGCCGCACGCGCGTTCGGACCCACGGCCGGCTTCATGACTGGCTGGCTGACCTGGCTGCAGTACACCGCGTCCAACGCCTTCATCTCCGTCGTCTTCGCCGAATACGTCCATCGCCTTGGACTGGCCGAAGGGGTTCCCAAGGCGGTGTTGGCCATCGGCCTGATCGCGGTGACCACAGGGGTGAACCTCACGGCGACGCGTATCAGCGGCGGCTCGCAGTCGATCGCCAGCGCCATCAAGGGCGGGGCGTTCGTGCTGGTCGCGATCATCCTCTTCCTCTCGCCACGTGCGCCGGCGAGCTTCCATCCGGCTCAGGTTCACCCCGCGCTCGTCGGCGCTGCGGCGGTCAGCGCGGTCGTGATGGCCGTGCGGGTGGTCTACCAGACCTACGCCGGGTGGGACGGGGCGATCTATTTTGGCGAGGAGGTGCAGGACGCAGGCCGGAACGTCGCGCGGGCGACCTTTGGCGGCATCGGGCTGGTGACCCTCGTCTATCTGCTGGTCAACTTGGCCATGTTCCATGTCATGAGTCCGGCGCAGATCGCCGGATCCGAGCTGGCGGTGGGCGACGCGATACGTGTCTCGCTCGGCCCGGCGGGTGACCTCGTCATCACCGCCATCGGCGTGTTTTCGCTGGCGGCCATCGTCAACCTGCAGATCATGGCCGCTTCCCGCATCACCTTCCGCATGGCCGCCGACGGCCTGCTGCCTGCCGGGCTCGCCAAGGTGGCGCGGGGCGGTTCGCCCTGGCGCAGCGTCGCCGCCGTGGCGGTGACGTCCGCCGCATTTGCCGGCTCGGGTAGCTACGAACACATCGTACGCATCTACGCGCCGTGGAGCATCGGCAGCATCCTGATGATCTGCC
>DASXGQ010000253.1:0-9965 GCA_036488995.1 Caulobacteraceae bacterium | reverse complement strand
TCGATCGAGGTGACGCAGACGAAGGTCGCCAGGTCCGGGTCGACGGCGCGGACCTCGTCCCTATGGTCCTCGAGATAGGCTCGGAAGAGTCCGTAGGACTCGCGATTGAAGGCTTCCACGCCCTCGAGCGCTCCTGTGCGCGGGATCTGCTCGGCGAGGACGCGATGCAGCTTCGGGTCCGCGCGGTGCGCCTCGACCGCCGCGGCGACGAGCGCGCGCACGCCCTGATCGAGCGGCAGTGCGGCGACCTCCGCCAGAGCGCTGCGGACGACCGTCAGCAACTGCCGGTTGTGGCGGTCGATGACGGCGACGACCAGAGCCTCCTTGCTGGGATAGTACTGGTAGAGCGAGCCGATGCTCACCCCCGCCGCCTGGGCGATGCGGTTGGTGCTGGCCTTGTCGAAGCCGTCACTGACCAGAATGCGAGCGGTCGCCTCGACCAGGGCGTCCACCGTCGCGCGCGAGCGCTCCTGAGAGGCGCATTTCCTGGGATGGGTGAGCGGCCTGCGCGCCATGTCCCTCGCTCCGACCCGGTCGTCGGGAATGCGAGTATGAAATACGAGTGATCGCTCGTATTGTCCATATATCTGATCAATCCAAGCGAAGGGCAGGGCGTTTCCGATGAACTGTCAGCCTTACACCCAGCTTATCGACATCAAGAGATGGGCAGATTGCGGTCTCTATGATGCAACCCAGCGAAACATCGACCGATTAGGTGCTGCAGAAACGTCAATCATGCTTCAGATTTTTGACCACATGCATGTCGTCGACAGGATCTTCCAGCATCATCTGCAGGGTCGGCCGCACGCGTTTTCGGCCCCCCGCTCTGCAGTACTGCCGGACTTGCAGGCGCTCATCGACAACGCCCGGGAGGTCGACGACTGGTACGCGTCTTACGTCGCAAGTCTGGCGACGGCGGATTTCGACCAGCCGATCGACTTCATCTTCTCCAGCGGCAAGCCGGCGCGCATGACCCGGGGCGAGATCATCCTCCACGTCTGCCTGCACGGAACCTACCACCGCGGCAACGCCGGCGCCGTCCTCCAACTCAAAGGCCTCGCGCCCAGCCCCGACTCCATCACCGACTTCCTCGAAGAGGCGGCCTGAGCGCCGTGCTTTCCTTGGTCCGCTGGCGCGACGACGGCGGACCAGGCGTGGTGTGCGGACCCCGTCCGGGTCAGCGCGCCGGCCGCCGCGGCCTGCAGACGACCCCAGCCGTTTCAGCTTTCCCGCACCGCCCGCCAGGCGGCGAGGATGGCCTCGCAGGCGCGGTCGGCCTCTTCCGCAGTGGTCGCCATCGAGCAGACCGACAGGCGCATGATCGCGCGATCACGCCAGCGCGCCTCACCGGCGAACAATTGGTTGTCCGCCTGGATCCGTCGCACAGTCTGAAGGGTGAGGCGGTCGCCTGCCTCACTGGGCTCCGCCGGGCCGAAGCGGACGGCGACCTGGTTCAGCACAACGTCGTTCAGCACGCTGACACCGGGCTCGGACGAAAGGCGCTCGGCCATCTGCGCCGCAAGCCGGCAGTGACGCTCGACCAGGGCGGCTATGCCGGTGCGACCCAGATGGCGCAGCATCGCCCAGGTGGCGAAGCCGCGGGCGCGCCGCGACTGCTCGGGCACGTAGTGGGTGGGATCGCGCTCGCCCTCGCCGGCGACCGGCAGGTAGCTCGCCGTGATTCCCATCGCGCGCCGGTGCGCGTCTGCGTCTCGCACGATGACGTAGCCGCAGTCGTAGGGCGTCTGCAGCCACTTGTGGCCGTCGGTCGCCCAGGAGTCGGCCGCCTCGAAGCCGGCGGCGAGATCGGCCCTGGGCGGGCAGGCGCGAGCCCAAAGGCCAAAGGCGCCGTCTACGTGCACCCAGGCGCCCTTCGCCTTGGCCAGCGGGACGAGCTGGGCCGCGGGATCGAAGGCGCCCGTGTTCAGCTGCCCCGCCTGCATGATCACCAAGGGCGGCGACTGCACACTCTCCAGCGCCTGGCTCAGGGCCTGCAGCGACATGCGGCCCTCGGCGTCCGTGGCGATCCGGGTGACCCGGCGTGCGCCCATGCCCAGGTACCTCAGGGCTGCGAAGACGGTCGCATGGGCGTCGTCTCCAACCAGCACCTCGATCGGCGGCGCGCCGAACAAGCCGTCCGCCTCGACGTCCCATCCCGCGTTTCGCAGCAGCGCGCCGCGCGCAGCGGCCAGGCCCACCAGGTTGGCGACTGTGGCGCCCGTGACGAAGCCCACCGACGCCTCGCGCGGCAGGTCCAGAAGGTCCAGCAGCCATTTCGCGGCGACCGCCTCGGCGGCGGACGCAGCTGGCGTGCGCATGGCGTTTCCGGCGTTCTGGCCCCACGCCGAGGTCAACCAGTCGGCGGCCACGCCCACGGGATGGGAGGCGCCGATCACCCAGCCGAAGAAGCGCGGACCCACCAGTTCACGTAGGCCGGGTCTCGCCAATCGGTCCAGGGCCTCGATCACCTGCAGGGCGGGCTCGCCCGTCTCCGGCGTCGGGCCGGAGAAGGCAACGAGCGCCTCCGCCAGGCTCTGGGGCGGGGGCTGATCGGGCGCGCCAACGCCCTGCCGATAGTCGAGCGCCCGCCGCATGGCCGAGGCGAACAGCGGCTCCATTTCCGCGCCCAGCGGCCCGAAGTCTTCCCGTTCCATTCCTGTCGAAGGCCCTCCGGGTGTCGAATGCGCCGCTACATAGCAGAGGCGCACGGAGCGTCAGCGCGAACTCAGCGCCCAACTAGAACCGTCGACTTCATTGGGAAGTCACGCTGACGTCACCGGCGTTCACAACGACATCCCGCCGTCGATCGTCAGGCTGGCTCCGGTCATGTAGCCGGCTTCTGCGCTGGCCACATAGGCGACAAGGCCGCCGATCTCGGCCGGGTCGCCGACGCGCCCAATGGGGATCGCAGGCAGGACGCGATCGATCAGGGCCTCCGTCATGTCGGTTCGGATCGGGCCCGGCTGGATGTTGTTGACGGTGACGCCGCGCGGCGCGAGCTCGAGCGCAGCCGACCTGACCAGGCTTGCCACCGCCGACTTCGTCATCCCGTAGACGCTCGAGCCCGCGTTGGCCCTGTTGGCCGTGTTGCTGCCGATCGTGATGATCCGCCCGCCTGCAGCCATGTGCTTCTGCGCCGCCTGAATGGCGAGGAACACGCCTCGCAGGTTGATCTCCAGGGCGCGGTCGAGGTCCGCCAGATCGACACCATCGATAGGGCCAAGTGACAGGACGCCCGCATTGACGACCGCAATGTCGAGCCGCCCGAAATGGCTCGCGGCCTGATCGGCGGCCGCCTGGACGGCGCCCGGATCTGCGCTGTCGGCTTTCAGCGTGAGGGCTGAGCGCCCCAGCGCCTCGATGTTCCTGCCGACCTCGGCGGCCTTGTCCGGCGCATTGAGATAGGTGAGGGCGACATCGGCGCCGTCTTGGGCCAGGCGAAGCGCGACGGCCCCGCCGATACCCCTCGACCCCCCAAATACGATCGCCGCCTTTCCCTGCAGTCCGTTTGACCCAGGCATGTCATCACCTCGCTGTTGATCGGTTGGCCGGAATTTGTTTCTGGAATATTCAGTCCAGAAACATGCAAAAAAGGGGCTGCGGACTTCATCGCAGCGCTCGAAGCGCAAGCTGGCCGAGAGACGCCAACGCCTCCGGAGAGGCGCCCCCTCGGGCGGCGATGCGGATGGCCGCAATGTGGGCCGTGAGGAATCTCGCCCCCGCATCCGGGTCTATCCCCTCGGCGACATCGCCTTCCGTCTTGGCCTGACGAATCTGTTCGACAAGCACCGACGACAGGAGTCGATCCGCCGCCGTGTGAATGTTGGTGAGCGCGTCACGCGAACGTCCGAATTCGCAGATCGAGCCGACGCCCAGGCAGGCCTGATCAGCTTCGGCCTCAACACGCTCGATCATGGCGGCAAGTCCGTCGATGGCGCGGCGGCCCTGCCGAAGGGCTGCGCGGTGCGCCAGGACTTCATTCTCGCAGTATCGGCTCACCGCCGCACAATAGAGGCGCCATTTATCCCCGAACGTATCGTACAGGCTCTGGCGACCGATCTTCATCGCCGTGACAAGCATATCGGCCGAAGTCCCCTCGAAGCCGTGCTCGCGGAAGACGCCGATCGCGGCGTCCAGCGCCTGGTCCGTATCGAAAGCCTTGGGGCGAGCCATGTCCCTTGGTAGGCGTTATGGAACGTTCAGTCAATAATTGGAGTGAACTGAAGGGCGGGCCCTTCGGAAGCGCGCCGTCTGCGGTGATCTACGACGCGCCGACCGCCAGGGTCTGCAGGGTCGGGCGGGAGGGGGCGAAGAAGGTCGCGCCGGTGTGTGGGGTCGAGAAGTCGAGCAGGCGGTCGTAGGCGCCGGGCGGGTCACCGACGTACATCCGCTGCAGCATCTTCTCGATCACCCACAGGTTTCGTGAGTAACCGATGAAATACGTCCCGAATTCTCCATGACCGGCGCGGCCGAACGGCATGTTGTCGCGCAGGATGTCGTGTTCGTTCCCGTCAGCGTCGACGATGGTGGCCAGGGACTTGTGCGACTTGCGCGGCGCGGCGTCGTCGTCGATCTCGATGTTGTCAATCTTGGTGCGGCCGATGATCTGCTCCTGCAGCGGCGTCGGGACATTCGCCCACGCCGCCATGTCATGCAGATACTTCTGCACGACGACATAGCTGCCGCCGGCGAAGTCGGGATCCTCGTCCCCAACCAGCGCAGCGGCGGGCAGGTCGACGCCCGTCGGATTGGCCGTGCCGTCGACGAAGCCCAGGAGATCGCGCGCATCGAAATACCTGAACCCAGTCACCTCATCGACGACACTCACACTCGCGCCCAGGCTGTCGAGGAGCAGTCGTTCGAACTCGAAGCAGAGGTCGGCGCGCTCCGCCCGGATATGGAAAAGCAGATCGCCCGGCGTCGCAGGCGCCGAATGTACGGCGCCCTGGATCGGCGCGAAGGGTTTCAGCTCTTTCGGCCGCTTGCCCGGAGAGAGCCGGTCCCAGAGCGCGCTGCCCACGCCCGCGATGCACGACAGGCGCCCGCCAAGGTCTCGGAACCCGACTGTCTTGACGAGATCGTCCAGCCCATCGAGCACGGAACAGATCGCCCGGAGCGCGGCCGGCTCGCTTCCGACAGTGACCACCAGGAAGATCGCCGACTGCGACAGCGGCGCATCGATGCTCTGCGCGTCGATCGGAACCCTGTCCCAACTCTCCGCCGCCATTCCGCCCCCTCCGCTTCACCCGCCGGTCCGGCGCGCCGGCGTCCCTCCGGCTATTTCTCTTGTCCTCACGACAGTCGCAAGGCGGAGCAGCGAAGAAGGGCGGGCGAGGGGATGCGCGATCAGGCCGCTAGCATGCCATGTGGATCGATGACGAACTTGGCGGCGACGCCCTTGTCGAATTCGGCATAGCCCGACGGCGCGTCCTCGAGCGAGATGACCTGAGCGTTGACGATGTCGGCGATCGGCAGCCGGTCGTGAAGCAACGCCATCATCAACTGTCGATTATACTTCAGGACGGGGGTCTGGCCGGTATGCAGACTATGGGATTTCGCCCACCCCAGGCCGAGGCGCAGGCTCAGGGCGCCAGTCCTGGCGGCTTTGTCTTTGGCCCCTGGATCTTCCGTGACGTAGAGCCCGGGGACGCCGATCGCGCCCGCCGGTCGCGTGATCTCCATCATCTGGTTGAGCACGATGGCCGGCTGTTCCGCCCCTCCATGCCCGACGGCTTCGAATCCCACCGCATCGATGGCCGAGTCGACCTCGGGCGCGCCGACAACCTGCTCGATAAGTTCCCCCAGCCGGTCATGGGATGAGAGATCGATCGGCTCGAACCCCACCTTCTTGGCGTGCGCCAGCCGCTCCTTGTTGAAATCGCCAATCATGACGACGGCGGCGCCAAGCAGCTGCGCCGCTCCGGCCGCGGCAAGCCCGACAGGTCCGGCCCCTGCGACGTAGACCGTCGAGCCGACGCCCACCCCTGCGGTCACAGCGCCATGAAACCCCGTCGGCAGGATATCGGTGAGCATTGTCAGGTCACGGATCTTGGACATGGCAAGATCCCTGTCTGGGAACCTCAGCAGGTTGAAGTCGGCGTAAGGCGCCATGACGTATCTCGCCTGGCCCCCGATCCAGCCGCCCATATCGACATAACCGTAGGCGCCGCCCGCGCGCCCTTCGTTGACCGTCAGGCATACGCCCGTATCTCCGTGCCTGCAGGCGCGGCATCGGCCGCAGGCCACATTGAACGGAACCGAGACCAGGTCGCCGATCGCCAGCATCTCGACGTCGGGGCCTTTTTCGATCACCTCTCCAGTAATTTCATGACCAAGCACCATGCCTGACGGCGCGGTCGTCCGTCCGCGCACCATGTGCTGATCGGATCCACAGATGTTGGTCGAGACGATTTTCAGAATGACCGCGTGATCGATCCTTCGGCCGCGTGGATCCTCGAGCTTGGGATCCGGAATAGACTGAATTTCGACCTTGCCGGCGCCCAAATACACGACGCCTCGATTGTCGCCCATCTTCTCGTCCTCCAGATGTCATAGGCCTCACCGATCCGCCTGGTTCAGGCCGGCGGTCGGGCGTTCCGCGAGGCGGCATATGAGGCGCCCCTGGAGCGTGACGTCGTGTTCATTGAGGGCGCGGGTTCTCCGATTGCGCTGCGGGTCACGCTATCGCGCTCGGGGAACTTCGCGCTCCTGCACGGTAGCTGCGCCTTGGGCTCTTTGACACCGAGGGCACGGAGAAGATGGAGGACGCAGAGAGAGAGCGGGCGGAACCCGGAAGGTCGCGCCAATCATTGCGCGCTTCGCGCGCGATCAGGAGGTCAACGACGTCTCCGCTCCGACTGCGGCTCCGTGTCCTCAGTCTTCTCTGTGTTCTCCGTGTCGAAAACGGATGCCGCTGCGGCCACCCAATTCGGGGTTGATCCCAAAGACCGCGCCGGCCACCGTAATTAAAACGTGTTCAAATTACCCTGGATCGCCCCACCCGGCGGGCGTAGCCTCCGCCTCAGCCCCGCAAGAGCGCCAAGGGAGAGCGCCATGAGCCTGAAGACACCGGCGGAGTACGTCGAGTCATTGCGCGACGGCCGCGTCATCTACTGGGACGGCGAGCGGATCGACGACGTCGCCGCCCATCCCAAGTTCCAGATCCCGATCCAGGTCGCCTGTGGCGACTACGACTACGCCAACCCGGCGCGGCGCGAAGTGATGACCTATCGCACCGACGAGGGCGAGCTGGCGCACCGGGTTTTCCAGATCCCGCGCAGCGATGTGGACCTCAAGCGGCGCGTCGAGCTGATGCACGACATGTCGATCGCCGGCGGCGTGACCGGCGTCTTCATGGCCCTGATGAGCGTCAAGGACGCCGTCTCCGAGGCCAATCCGCAGTACGGCGCCAACATCGAGCGCCTCTACCGACATGTGCGCGACAATGACCTGCGCGCCGCCGAGGTGATCACCGATCCCAAGGGCGACCGCAGCCGCCGCGCCCACGAGCAGGACGATCCGGACCTCTATCTGCGCATCGTGCGGCGCACCGACGAGGGGATCGTGGTGCGCGGCGCCAAGCTGCACATCACCGCCGCCTCCCTCGTCCACGAGCTGGTGGTGATGCCCACCAAGGGCATGCGCCAGGACGAGACGGACTACGCCGTCTCCTTCTCCATCCCGGTCAATGCGCCGGGGGTGAGCATCATCAACCGCAGCTTCGCGGCGCCCGAGCTCAACGCCTTCGACTATCCGGCCAGCGGCCATCACTCGATGCCCGAAGGCTTCGTGGTGTTCGACGACGTTCTGGTGCCCTGGGACCGGGTGTTCCTGGCCGGCGAGGTGCAGCTCGCTTCGCGCCTGGCCCAGTCGCTCGGCCTATGGGAGCGCACCGGCGGCCTGGTGGGCTCGGTGGCGAGTTCGCGCCTCTTCGTCGGCCTCGCCCAGCTGGTCACCGAGATGCAGGGCAAGGAGCGCGACGCCATCTGCCAGAACACCATCGCTGAGCTGAGCTGATCTGCTATGCGGAGATGCTGCGCATGGCCCTCGACTACGCGTGCGAGCGCTATGAAGTGACACCGTCCGGCATGGTCCACCCCAACACCCTCGCGGTGAACGCGGCCAAGTATTACTACGCCGCCAACTACCATGATGCTGTGAAGAAGCTGCACGACCTGGCCGGCGGCCTGGTCCTGACCCTGCCGTCCGAGGCGGACCTGCGCAACGAGGCCTCCGGCCGCTACATCCGCAAGTACCTGCACACCAAGTCCAACGTCGACGTGGAGACGCGCATGCGCGTCTACAACCTGATCCGCGACCTCACCGCCGACGCCTACGGCGGCTGGCACCTCGTCGTCGCGCTGCAGGCCGGCGGCGGCCTCTCGGCGCAGCGGATCATGATGAACCGGACGTACGACATGGCGGGCGCGAGGGCTGCCGCGCTCGCGGCGGCGGGGGCGGGGGAGGGGAGGAGGATGGCGGCGGAGTAGGGGGCGGCTGCGGATAGCGAGAGACCTAAAACGAGAGGCAGATCATAACCTCGGCAGCCGGGGTCTCCATCTTGATCGCGGCGATGACCGACCCCGGAGGCCCGGCGAGTGCCCGCCGGTAGCTGAGAAGAATGCGAGCCAGCGGACGAGAGCGTCCTCCGGTAACGTTGCATCGACGAATTGGGACTCGCCCGTTAATGTGGACTGCAATGGAGCGGCAGTTAGAAATGTTGGGTAAGGACGGTGGCTGTTCAGCATTTATTTAACTCAACCGGCGAATGGATCGCCTTTAAAAAGAATAAATTCGTGTATGACAGAAACGGCCAATGGATTGGTTGGTTGCCGTGGAATAAACCTGTTATAGTTGACACAAGTGGACAGTATTTAGGCGAGATATACGGAAAGAATCGCCTTCTAAAACGGCTAAACAGACCATATTTTAGTTATCCGGGTTATCCGGGTTATCCGGGTTATCCGGGATACCCCGGCTTTGCCGGGTATTCGCGGCTGCCGGTAGGATTTATTGATGTAAATTTGAGAGCGACGTGATGTCTGAGCAACAAGAAGAGCCTGCTATCGCATTGAAAAACAAATTGTCTTCTTTGGAGGTGAGTCCTGGCGAACATCCAAATGGGCTCCGAAAGGCAATCGCGATGCACTCTAGAACCGTCGTGGCAGTTAATAGTTTTCACTCACTTTTCTGCGAAAGGCAACGCGCAGGGGCACCGCCGGACGATGAATACGAGCAAGATCTCTTGCGGGCTATGTTGTTGTTTGCATGTTCGGGGCTGGACGCAACGGTCAAGCAACTCGTGCGTGACGGATTGGAGGCCGTCCTCGCATATGATGAAGGTGCGCAATCTCAGTTCGCTATCTATGTTGAGCGCCGCCTTAAGAAGGGCGTGGCCGAATCTCAAGAGAGAAATAGCAATACCGGCTTACTTCTTGATTTTGCACTGCTTTCCAAAACCTTAGCAAGCCTTGATCCTCGTCATGTTTTGATCAATATGCTTAGAGATAGCCTGACGGCGGATAGCCTGCAATCCAGAGACCAACTACTTCGAGTGGCGGCACAATTTGCAATTGAATCTCGCATAATCTTAGAAAGCCCGAAGGTAACTGGTGAAGCTTTTCGGGCAAGAAATCAAGTTGCGCACGAAATGGACATTGAATTTCGTGACGAAGAAGCTGGTCGTCGTACTCGGCAGTATCGGGACATGGTTCGTTGGAGTGAGAACATATTGAATGTCGCCGGGAAATTCATTTTGGCAGTATCTGCGAAAATCCCAGATCGTCCCCTGCCGACACTGGACCAAATACCCTCTGAACAGTATGTTCCTGAGGATCCGCCGTGAGGTTGCATGAAGTGGACCGATGACCCGAATGATTGCAAATGACTGAGGGGCTACCCGGCACCGAAAATGAGCTTTCGAGTGTGGGTGGAAGCGAGGAACTGCCCCGTTCGGATGTTGCACC
>DASXGQ010000234.1:0-14128 GCA_036488995.1 Caulobacteraceae bacterium | reverse complement strand
GCTCGTGAGAGCCGCGGCCAGGGCGTCTTTGTTGGGAAAGAAGCGGTAGAGCGACCCGATCTTCGCATCGGCCCGCGCGGCGATCTCCGCCATCGTCGCCGCCTCGAACCCCCGCTCCTGGAATACAGCGGCGGCAGCCTGGAGCAGCCCGGCGACGCGCTGGCGGCCGACGTCGCGCTGGGGCTCCAGCGGCTCGCGATTCCGGCTTGACGAATTTGAGGACATGCTCAAATAGAAACCCTACGTGAGGCTGCCCTCAAATATGTAGCGATCCGCTCCGCCTCGGGCAACGGGCGAGGTGGGGCGCTTCCAATGGCGCGAAAGGATATTCCATGATCACCCTGTCTGCCGCGACCACGGCCCTGGTTCTCGTCGACCTGCAAAAGGGGATCGTCGCCCGTCAGTTCGCGCCCTATTCCGGCGAAGCCGTGCTCGCCAAGGAGAAGGAACTGGCCCGGCGCTTTCGGGGCGCCAAGGCGCCGGTGGTGCTGGTCAACGTGGCCTTCGCCCCGGACTTCAGCGACGCCCTCAAAGCGCCTGTCGATCGGCCGATGCAGGCGCCGCCCGGAGGCTTCCAGGAAGACTGGTCCGAACTTGCGGACGGCCTCGCCGAAGCTTCCGACCTGAAGGTCACCAAGCGGCAGTGGGGCTCGTTCCATGGCACGGATCTGGACCTGCAGCTGCGTCGGCGCGGCGTGACCACCGTGGTGATCGGCGGTATCGCCACCAACATGGGCGTGGAGTCGACCGCCCGCGCCGCGCACGAGCACGGTTATGCGGTCGTGCTGGCCGAAGACGCCGCCACGAGCCTCTCCGCCGAGATGCACGCGTTCGCCTTCGAGCATGTCTTCCCGCATCTCGGCCGGGTGGCGAAGGCCGACGAGATCGAGCTTTGAGGGATGGCCGTCGACGACATAGCGGCCAGGGCGCACGACACCAGCAACGAGGGCTCGACGCCGAGCGGTGGCGGTGAAGCCGACCGGCTCGATCCCGGCATCTGGAAGATCATTGCGGTCGCCGTGGCCGGCTCCTTCTTGCCACTGCTAAGCACGACGATGGCCAACGTGTCGCTCTCGAGCCTCGGGGCGGAGCTGCACGCCAGCCTCTCGGCGATCCAGTGGGTGACCAGCGGCTATCTGCTGGCGCTTGCCCTGATGGTGCCGCTGAACGGCTGGCTGGTCGGGCGCATCGGGGCCAAGGCGCTCTATCTGTCGTGCTTCTCGGCCTTCACGCTCTCCTCGGCCCTATGCGGCATCGCCTGGTCTGCAAATGCACTGATCGGATTTCGAATCCTGCAGGGCATGAGCGGCGGACTGATGGCGCCGATGACGCAGATGATGATCGCGCGCGCCGCCGGCAAACACATGGCGCGCATCATGGGCTATGCTGCCGTGCCTGTCCTGTTGGCGCCAATACTCGGCCCCGTGATCGCTGGCGCCATACTGCAGTTCGCCTCTTGGCGCTGGCTCTTTCTCGTCAACGTGCCGGTCGGCGCATTGGCAATCGTACTGGCCATTTACTTCCTGCAGAACGACCGCGAAGCAACGAAGCAACGGGATCTGGATCTGGTTGGGTTTGCCCTGCTCTCTCCTGGCCTCGTGCTCTTCCTGTATGGATCGGATCATATGGGCCAGCGCATTGGCCAGGTGATGCTGGCCCTCTCTGTTGTCCTGCTTGCGTTGTTCTTCTGGGTGGCAATTCGCAATGGGCCTCGAGCCCTGATCGACCTTCGATTATTCAAGAGCAGGACCTTCGCCGCCGCTACGGTCACGCAATTCGTGTCGAACGGAATCTCGTTCGCGGGTCAGATGCTGATTCCGATCTATCTGATCGAAGCCTGTGGCCGCTCCCCAAGTGCGACCGCCTGGCTATTGGCGCCACTTGGAGTGGGGATGATCTGTTCCTATCCGTGGATGGGAGCGCTTACGCAGCGATTTGGTATTCGAAAGCTATCCGCCGGAGGAGCATTTCTGGCTCTCGCGGGGACACTGCCATTTGTCTGGCTCGCCAGTCACGGACTGAGTGTCGCAGTACTCGCAAGCGCTCTCTTCCTGCGCGGCGTAGGGCTGAGCGCGGTGGGGATCCCTTCCATCTCCGCCGCTTACGCTTCGGTCAAAAAGCGCGACCTGCCGATGGCAGCCACCTCTCTCAACATTGTGCAGCGCCTTGGCGGGCCGACGATGACGACGCTCTGCGCGACCTTTCTGGGGTGGCGCTTGTCGGCAGCGCCAAGGCCGACGGTGACGTCAGACGCGTTCGCCGAAGCGTTTGGCCTGCTTTGCTTCCTGCACGTACTGCTGTTCCTCGCCACACTACGGCTGCCACGATTGGTTCCCGACGCCGCGGAAAGGCGGCGCCCAACATGCTGATGAAGGCCTACAGCGCACATCGGCCGAACGACCGCCGCGCCAAGCTCATCGTCGCCCCGGGCTGGATCCAGACCGAGATGGGCGGCTCAGACGCCACCTACACGATCGAGGAGTGCATCCCGATGGTGGCGGACATGCTGCAGAAGAACCACGGCAAGCCGGGCCTGCGCTTCGTCGACCGCCTCGACAAGACGCTCCCCTGGTGATCGTCGGAACGGTAGACCATGCGCGACCTCAACGACCTGACTCTCTTCGCGGCGGTGGTGTCGAACGGCGGCATCTCCGCGGCCTCGAGGGCGCTGCACACTCCCAAATCGCGCGTCAGTCGCCGCGTCGCCGCCCTGGAGGCGCAGCTTGGCGTTCGCCTGGTCGAGCGCTCGACCAGGCATTTCAAGGTGACGGAGGTCGGACAGGACGTCTATCGCCACGCCAGGGCCGCGCTTTCCGAAGCCGACGCGATCGACGAGGCGATCCTGCGTTTGCGCTCGGAGCCCCAGGGTATGGTCAAGGTTTCCTGCCCAGCGGGCGTCGACCGGGTGCTGGCCGCGGCCCTTCCGGGGTTCCTCGCGCGCTATCCCAAGATCCGCGTCCAGGTGATCGTCAGCAACCAGCGGGTCGACCTGATCGAGGACGGCGTGGACGTCGCGATCCGCGGGAAAGAGAAGCTCGACGACGATCTGGCATTCCCCATTCGCACCATCGGGTCGGCCCGCTCGGTTCTCGTGGCGAGCCCCGGCTTCGTCGCCCGCAATGGCGCGCCGCAGGCGCCGCGCGACATCCCGCGGTTCCCGACGATCAGTCACGCCAACGCCATGAACCCCGAACTGTGGTCCCTGGTCAGCTCCGCCGGTGAAGAGGCCGAGATCGCCCATGAACCGCGGCTGTCGGCCAGCTATCCGGTGATCCAGCAGGCGGCGATCGAGGGTGTCGGCGTCGCACTCCTCCCCGGGCTCGCCTTGGGCGAGCCGACAAAGGACGGCCGGCTCGTCAGGATCTTGCCAGACTGGGCCTCACCGGAGCGGCGGCTGCACATGGTGTTCACGTCGAGACGCGGCATCCTGCCAAGCGTACGCGCCTTCATCGACTTCGCTGCTGAGGCGCTGAACCCGAACCTGCCCGGCTGGTCGGCGATGATCTAGCAGCTCCCCGGTGGGCCGAGATAGGCCCCTTTTCGCACCCACTCAGTAGCCGGGCGGCCGCCTGAATCCCCCAAACGCCCGCTCGATCAGGCCGGCGAAGGCGATGGTCGTTCGGTCCTCCAGATAGGGACCGATGATCTGCGCGCCGATCGGCAGGCCCGACGCCGTCTGGCCGATCGGGACGGCCGTGGACGGCAGGTGGGGCAGAGTGGCTGTGCCTGGCCAGGCCAACTGGGCGAAATAAGGTGTCGCCTCGCCGTTGATGGACAGGACGCGCGCTTGCTGTTCGGGCGTCTCGTCGTGCGGATAGGCGACCGTTCCGAACGCCGGGGCGATCACCACGTCGAACTCGCCGAACAGGGCGCGCCATCTGCGACGGATCATGGTCTGGGCGTAGGTCGCCGACAGCATGACGCCCACAGGCGGCGCGCCCGGGGCGTTCATGGCTTCCGGCGTCGCCATCAGAGGTTCCAGGATCGACATGTAGACCCCGTGGGCGCGGGCCAGGTCCGGCAGGCGTTCGCTCTCGCGCGCGACGACCCCGCCCTCGGCCTCCAGTCGCCCAGCCAAGGTCTCCAGCGCCGCGACGATCTCGGCCTCGGTGGCCGCCAGCGGGTGGCGGGTCAGCATCAGCACGCGATAGTCGGCCAGGCTCTTGCGCCGCGGCGGCGGAAGGACCAGGCGCCAGCCCACCGCCTCCTGCTCATCTGGGCCAGCCAGCACGTCCAGCGCCCGCTCCAGGTCGGCGGCGGTGCGCGCCATCGGCCCGACCACCGCCAAGGCCACGCCGTCACTGTCGGTGCCGGGCGGGGACTGACCGCGGCTGGGGATTATGCCGTGGCTGGGCTTGTGGCCGAACACCCCGCAGAAGGCGGCGGGCACGCGGATCGAGGCGCCGATGTCCGAGCCGAACTCCAACGCCGTGAATCCTGCCGCAAGCGCCGCCGATCCGCCGCCAGAGGATCCGCCCGGGCTGCGGCCCAGGTCCCAGGGATTGTTGGTGCGGCCATAGACCGGATTGTTGCTCTGCCAGTCGGCGAGGAAGGGCGGTACGTTGGTCTTGCCCAGGATCACGGCCCCGGCCGTCTTCAATCGCGTCACACCCACCGAGTCACGTTCCGGAACGAACTCGGAAAAGGCCGGGGAGCCCCAGCAGGTCGGCAGCCCGGCGATGTTGTGCGACTCCTTGACCGTCATCGGCAGGCCCAGCAGCGGATGCCGCTCGCCCTTGGCCAAAGCCGCATCCGCCGCCCTGGCCGCCGCCCGCGCCCGTTCAAAGTCGCGCACGACCACCGCATTGACCGGCCCATCCAGTCGCTCGATCCGGTTGATGGCCGCGTCCGTCAGCTCCAGCGAACTAACCTTGCCCGCCGCCAGGGCGGCGACCTGCTCGCCCGCGCTCGCCCAGACGCTGTCGAACCCATCGGTCATCTGGCTTCCCCATGTCGTCGGCGGCCTCGCGCTCGACGTATAGACCAACAGAACTTGGGAATACTAAGTATCTCTCGTGACCGCCCGTCCGACGATCGTCGAACGCCTGATAACCGGGGGCTTTCTGTCGCCGGGCGTTGAGGTCGAGCTGCGACCGTTGGCGGGCGGGGTCTCCAGCGATGTGTTCCGGCTCGACCTGCCGGACGGTCCTGTCTGCGTGAAGCAGGCGCTCCCCAAGCTTCGCGTGGCCGCGGACTGGCGCGCGCCCGTGGAGCGGTCCCACAGCGAGGCGGAGTGGTTGCGCACCGCCCGGGCCTTCGTCGGCGAGTCGGCGCCCCAGGTGCTGTACGAAGATCTGGCCGCCAACCTCTTCGTGATGAGCTTCTTCGACCCCGAGACCCACAGTGTCTGGAAGTCGGACCTGGCAGCCGGCCGCATCGATGTGGGGTTCGCAGGGGAGGTGGGCCGGATTGTCGCCGCAGTCCACGCCGGCGCAGCGGGCCGGGCCGACATTGCCGGGCGGTTCCAGACAACTGCCTTCTTCGAGGACCTGCGACTTTCACCGTTCCTGCGCCGATGCGCTGAGGTCCACTCCGACCTGGCGTCGCGGCTGGTCGACCTCGCCGATCGCACCGCCGCGACACGCATCTCCCTGGTCCATGGCGACGTAAGTCCCAAAAACATCCTGCGGGGCCCGAAGGGTCCGGTGCTGCTGGACGCCGAATGCGCATGGTACGGGGATCCGGCCTTCGACCTGGCCTTCTGCTCGGCGCACCTGCTCTTGAAGACCGTGTGGAAGCCGGCGCACGCACCCGCCTTCCTGCAGGCCTTCGCGGCGCTGAACGAGGCTTATCTGGCTGGCGCTGTCTGGGAGCCGCGGGATCAGCTCGACGCCCGCGCTGCCGAACTCACCGCCGCGGTCCTGCTCGCCCGCGTCGACGGCAAGTCGCCGGCGGAGTACCTCACCTCCGACGCCGATCGCGGCTTCGTGCGGGAGACCGCGCGGACGCTGATAACGGCGCCGCCGCCGACCATGACGGAGCTGGCGGCCCGCTGGAATGACAGCCTGGGAACACCATGAAGACGACCATCTCCGCGGTGCGTGCGCGCCAGATCTGGGACTCGCGCGGCCGCCCGACGGTGGAGGCGGAAGTGATGTTGTCCGGCGGCGCCATGGGTCGCGCCTGTGCGCCCGCCGGGGCGTCGCGAGGGACTCACGAGGCCATAGACCGCCGCGATGGAGGCGTCAGGTTCGGTGGGTATGGGGTCGACCAGGCCGTGGCTGCGGTGAACGGTGAGATCGCCCGGCTGCTGGTCGGCCGCGACGTCCGAGATCAGGCCGGCCTCGATGCGGCGATGACGGAGGCCGACGGCGCCCCCAACCTGGCTCGACTGGGCGCCAACGCCACGGTCGCAGTGTCACTGGCTGCCCTACGCGCCGCAGCCACGGCTGAAGGATTGCCGCTTTGGGCGCACCTGGCGGAGGGGCGTAAGGTTCGTTTGCCATTGCCCGAGGTCCAGATCTTCGGCGGGGGCGCGCACGCCGGGCGGCGCACCGACGTGCAGGACTTCATGATCATGGCGCCCCGCGCGGGCAGCATCCGCGAGGCGCTGGAAATCGCCGCTGACGTGTACCGCGCGGCTGGCCGGCTGATGGAGGCTGCCGGCCGGCTCGCCGGCGTCGCCGACGAGGGAGGCTGGTGGCCGATATTCGACTCCAACGAGGACGCGCTCTCCTCGCTCACCAGGTCCATCGAGATGGCGGGGCGCCGGCCTGGCGAGGACGTCTTCATCTCGCTCGACATCGCCGCCAACGAGTTGCGCGAAGGCCAAAGCTATCGTTTGGGGCTCGATGGCGCCGAGCTCTCCCGCGAAGCCATGGTGGACCGCGTCGCCGATTGGGTGGCGCGCTATCCGATCCTGTCTGTGGAGGATCCTGTATCCGAGGACGACTTTGACGGCATGACCCTGGCGACCTCGCGGTTCGGCGATCGCGTCCAGCTGATCGGCGACGACATCCTGGTGACGAACGCCAAGCGCGTGGCGCGCGCCGCGGCGGCCGGGGCCGGCAACGCTGTGCTGGTGAAGGTCAACCAGGCCGGCGCCGTAACGCTGGCCAAGGCAGCGCTGGATACAGCGAAATCGCTGGGTTGGGCCGCGATCGTCTCGGCGCGTTCGGGCGAGACCGAGGACGTCACCATCTCCCACCTGGCTACGGGCTGGGACGCCGGCCAGATCAAGGTGGGCAGCTTCGCCCGCTCGGAGCGGATGGCGAAGTGGAACGAGCTTCTGCGCATCGAGGAGGAGATGGGTCCCGACGCGACGTTCGCGGGGGCCTCTGCATTCGCGCCCTCGGTCGCGGCGGGACTCAAGTGAGGAACATACGGCGCTGGCAAGCCAGCGAGCGCTTGGGACTTCGCTCCAAGGCCTCAAGGGAGGGATGAAAGTGGTGATCGACGACAGTGAAATGATGCGCGGGCTGGACCGTGAATTCATTGGCCTCGTCTCGCCGACCTCGCCGCGCATCCAGGCTGGCGCACATCCGTGCCAGGGCGTCTACACGACGCCGAGCGGGCGGCGACCGAAGACGGCCTTCATCGCCACCCACTACAATGTCGATTTCTCGGAGCACTACATCGCCCCGTACCTCGCCTCGCGCGGCTACGGGTTCCTTGGCTGGAACACGCGCTATCGCGGCGCCGAGGATCAGTTCCTGCTCGAGCACGCGATCATCGACATCGGCGTGGGTGTGCGCTGGCTGCGCGAGGCGGCGGGCGTCGAGACGATCGTCATTCTCGGCAACTCCGGCGGTGGATCGCTGATGGGCGCCTACCAGGCCGAGGCAATCGCGCCGACGCTGGGCGAGTCGCTGGGTGGGCGCCGAGCGGAGGCGTTGAACGCCTTGCCCAAGGCGGACCTCTACATCTCCCTCAACGCCCACCAGGGCCGGCCCGAGGTGCTCACAGACTGGATGGACGCCTCGGTGATCGACGAGTGGGACCCGGTGGCGACCGACGAGGCTCTCAATCCCTTCAACCCGGATAATGGGCCGCCCTACCCGGAAGCCTTCATCACCCGCTACCGCGCCGCCCAGCGGGCGCGCAACCAGCGCATAACCGACTGGGCGAAGCGCGAGCTGGAGCGCCTGAACGCCGCGGGGATCCCCGACCGGTTGTTTCCGCTGTTCCGCTGCTGGGGGGATCTTCGGATGATGGATGGCGCGATCGATCCGTCGGAGCGCAAGACGCCGATGTGCTACGCCGGCCACCCGGCGGACGCCAACAAGAGACCCAGCATCGGCAGGGCGAACACGCTCAGCTCCTGGCTTTCGATGTGGAGCCTGGAGACTTCGAAGTGCCAGGGGGCGGAGCAACTCGCCAAGTTCGACCTGCCCTGCCTGGTGGTCCAGGGCCTGGCCGACACCGGTGTCTTTCCCGGCGACGCGAAGAAGATCTTCGAGAACATCGGCAGCGCAGACAAGGAATTCCACCTCATCACCGGCGCGCATTACTTCGAGGACAGCCGCGAGGAACGCGAGGCGATGGCAGGGCTGCTCTGCGACTGGGTGGCGAAGAAGCGGTGAGGGCGGGTCCGAGCCGCTGGCAAATCCAACGTCGGTTAAGCGCCAGGAGCGGACTCTGGCGTCCTTCCCGCGTCCGGACGTTGACCGCATGACGCCAAGGCAATTCTCGACCCCAAGCCGTCCTTGGCCGGTCCGATCGCCAGGGTTATCCTTCCCCGTTCCGATCATTCTTGAAGCCTGACAGACGCAACGCTGGGGAACGGACGAATGCGTGGGCACATCCGACACGGTATGGGGTCGGTCCGACCCTACCTTTTTGGCGATCGCAGCGTGGCCAGATTCATCTCCCAAGCCTTGGCCGGCGAGGAATTGGAACGTCTTGAAAGCGGCCGCGGCGCCCACGTCGAGATGAGAATTGGCGACTCTGCGCTCGTGCTGGAAGAATGCGAGGACTGGCCGGCGGCTCAACTCAGGCAGTGCACCTACGTCTACCTGCCCGATGTGGACGCCGCTTTCGCTCGTGCGGTCGCACTCGGCGCCGAGGTGATCTCCGAACCCGAGGACAAACCATACCAGGAGCGCGCCTGCGCGCTTCGCGACGGCTACGGCAATACCTGGTACGTCGCCACATATAACGGCTGATCGAAAGGCGAACCTGTAGCCCCGGCTCCTCTACGCGCTGTCTCCTAAGCAGTCGTTCAGAAGGTCTGCTTCCGATGCTCGCGCCGGTGGCCCTATCGCGGCGCCGAGCGAGTAGCGCCCAACCAAACTTCAGCGTCTGAGGCCCGCAACGCCTCGGCCTGCTCCCGCCAATTAGCCTCATCGACGCCGAAGACTGTGAGCCAGAGCGCGAAGGCGCCTTCGGCGACGAGCGGTAGCCGCAAGAGACCGATGTAAGGGATGTCCGGAAGGCCCAGGAAGGTGATGAAGCTGTCGCTGAGGTGGTAGGCCCCGGCGAGGATCATGAGCCCGCCAAGGACGGTCGGAAGAAACTTCGAGCGAATGACCAGGTAGCCGATGAGCGTGCAGAACACGCTGAAGAACGCCAGGCTCACGCTGAACCCGTAGCTCCAGAGCCGATTGGCGCCGCGCACAAGCGCTTGCAGCTCAGCCGGATGGAAAGCGGCGCGGTATTCCGGAAGCGTGAGGGTGAACAAGGGCGACATGTAGTTGAATATGTTGACCGCCTCGATCGTCGTCGAGATCAGGATGAAGACGAGGGCGAGCAGGGCAATCCGCGAATCTACCAATTTGAGCAGTTCGTAGAGAAGGACCCCCATCGGCGGATTGCATAGAACGGTTATGACGACCGCCGAAAACCCCATGCGATAGAGTTGCTGGTGCGCGACGATGTTGGCCGCCGTCCGAGCCATGTCGCCCGGGATGATCAGTTGGCTGCGCACCTGCAGGTAGCCCCACAGGGCCGACACGATGATCGCCAGATAGAACAACCCGGCAATACGCGCGAGGAGACGCGGGTGGTTCGTGAGCTTCATTGCACGCTCCCGCTCCGGAATTGCGACGATCGTGACGTCGCTTGAGAGGGCTAACCGAGCAAGGTCGCGCCAAGACCAGAGGCGCGCCCTTCGGCCGATAAAAGGTTGCGCCCGGCGCTCGTGAGCTGAACCAGCCTTTTTCCTCCCGCGCTCACCCGCTCCACGAACCCGCCGTCCACCGCATCCTCCCAAACGGGCAACCGCGGACAGTTCGTGCGCCACGCTTCCATTGTCTCGGAATAGGTGCGCGGATGCGCGGCGACCCACTCCAGGAACTCAAGCAAGTTACCAGATGGGCGTATCTGATTGGGCGGCAGAGCAGGTTCCTGGCGCATCATCAGACCTACCCTGCGGAGTGCTGAAGATCGCGCAGGAGCATCGGAGTATAGTCGACGCGCTCGCCCTTGGCGTTCTTGACGCGGGGGGCAAGGTCGCTCTCGGTTCCAAGTTCGCGCATCAGGCTCGCAAACTCGAAAGCGATCCCGTCCGGATCGCGGAAATACATCGAGCGGATCCAGGTCTTTTCGTCCGGTTGCTTGCCGAACGGCGCGTCGGCGCCGTGGTTGATCGTGTAGACCGTGATGCCCTTCGCGCGGAGGTTGGCGAGGATCTCGTCGAACTTCTCCTTCGGCACATCCAGGGCGATATGGTTCATCGAGGCGATGGCCGTTTTCGCGCCGTCCTTTCGCACGTCGAGAGGCTGCGAAGCCACGCCCGGCGCCGCGGGCGGCGCGTCGGGGAAGGTCATGTAGGAGAGCATCGCGCCATTGCCCATGTCGTGGAAGCTGTGCTGGCCGCCGCCCGGCAGCTCTTCCATCTTGAGCAGGGGTATTCCGATATCTTCCCAGAACTTGACCGTCTCGTACATGTCCGAGCAGACCAGGGCGACATGGCTGGCGCCACGCGTTAGCGCCTTCGATTTCGGCATCTGTGTTCTCCGATCCAACCGGCTGCGGAGGGGCCGTCCTCTCCAGGGGCGGCTAGCGTCGGAGTAAATCAGAAAGGCTGCAACAACACACCACCGAAGCTAGCGACCAAGAACGAGCGATTTGACAGACCGCGGCGCGCGCCCCGCAGCGTAGTGGATCGGCCCCTTCGCCGGCCAAGCGTCGCTGTTAAAGCCCCTCCGCTTCAGACCGATATGGCGGCGCCGTGCCGCGCGCCCTCTCCGCGGACCAGCCGGCCGGGTCGCGCGCCGGTGTCTTCGTCGAAGCGTCGGGTTACCTCGCCGCCAATCATCGTCGCCAGATACCCTGTCGCGCTCTGCAGCAAGCGGGCGCCGCCGGCCGGCAGGTCGTGGTGGAATTTCATCGCGCCAAGCCGCAGGCCCTGGAAGTCGATCACGTTGAGATCGGCCCGCTGGCCAGGCGCAACCAGACCACGGTCGAGCATCCCGAACAGTTCGGCGTTGCGGCGGGTCTGGCGGTTGATCACGTGCGCCAGCGGCAGGGTCGGTCCCCGCTTGCGGTCGCGCGCCCAGTAGGTGAGCTGAAACGTCGGGTTCACCGCATCGAAGATTGCGCCAACATGCGCGCCGCCGTCGGAGAGGCCCACGACGGTGGTCTCGTCGAGCTGCAGCGCGCGCAGGCCGTCGAGCGTATGAGTGGAATAACCGGTGAAGAAGGCGACGGCGAAGTCGCTCCCGTCGCCGCCCGCAAGGTAGTCGTACAGGGCCGAGCGACCGTCTTGGCTCCCTCGCGCCTGCGCCAGGGCCTGGAAGCTCTCCTCAGGAAGCGGCTCGTAGCTCTCGTCTTCCGACAAGGGAAAGGTCTGCTGCATTGGAAATGGGACGTTGGGAATCAGCGCCTCCATTGAGCCAGGCAGGGTCGGAGGCACGTTCTCCTCGGCCAGGATGCGCGCCTTCACCGCCGGATCGCGCAGCGCCTTGGCCCGCTCCGCCGGCGCCAGGTGCGCCAGCGCCAGGTACGACGGCTTGGCCATGAAGGGGTGGTAGGAGGCCAGACTGAAGACGAATCCGGTGGGCCGGCTGCCCACCTGGGGGAAGACCCGCGCGCCGTCGCGGTTTCCCTCCTTCACCTGCGCCAGGATGCGATGCGCCTGGGTCGGATCGGCGAAGGTCTCGAAGAGGGTGAATGTGGCCGGCCTGCCGGCCGCGGCGCTGAGGCGGCAGATCATCTCCACCTCGTCCTCCAGAGGGGTATGCTCGCCCATCGTGCCCAGCGTGCCGGACGGGATCAGTTGCAGCACCCCGGCGCCGACCTTGCGAAACGCGCCCGCCACGGCCATCAGCTCGGCCTCCGGCGCGAACGTGCCCGGCACCTGCTCGCCGTGTATGGATCGGTGGCCCATGATCCGTGAAGAGGAGAAGCCGACCGCGCCCGCGCGCAGCGCCTCCTCCACGAGGCCGGCGATGCGGTCCACTTCCGCCTCGGAGGCGTCGGCATTACCCCGCCCCTCTCCCAGCACGTAGTTGCGCACCGCGCCGTGGGCGATCATCGAGGCGACGTTCAGCGCATATTTCCGGCTCGCCAGGCAGGCGAGATATTCTGGATAGGTTTCCCAGGCGCCCCACGGCATGCCTTCGTAGAGCGCTGTGCCAGGGATATCCTCCACCCCCTCCATCAACTCTATCAGCGCGCGCTGGCCGCCCGGCCGCACCGGCGCGAACCCGACGCCGCAATTGCCCATCACGATCGTACCGACGCCATGGCTGGCCGAAGGGTTCATCTCCTCGTCCCAGGTCACCTGGCCGTCATAGTGGGTGTGAATGTCCACCCATGCCGGAGTGACGATCGCGCCGTCCGCGTCGATTTCCAGCCGCGCCGCTTCGCTGATCCGGCCACCAGCGGCGACGATCACGCCGTCCTTGATCGCAACGTCTCCGACGGCCGGCTCGGACCCACCGCCATCGTAGATCGTCCCGCCGCGGATGATGGTGTCATGCATGGCGCGTGCTCCCTTCGGCTTCGACGACGCACTCGCAGCGGGCGACGTCACGTCAATCAAGTCGCGCCCGACCTAGACCCTTGCGGTCATGGTCGGCCACGCCGAAAATCTCAAAGGCGCGAAGCCGAAGACCCGAGAACGCCCCATGTCCCACTCCGAAACCGTCCGAGCCCTCATTGCCGCGTGGGAGCGACGGTCAGTAGATGATCTCCTTGCGCTGATGACGCCCGGCGTGCGCTACCTCAACGTCGGGATGCCCGAGATGATCGGGCATGAGCAGATCCGGGCGGCGTTGACGCCCTTCATCGGTGCGGCCACGGCTGTGCGTTGGACCGTGCACCACATTGCGGAAACGGCGAGCGGCGTCGTGCTGACCGAACGCACTGACGTCTTCGAAATGGGCCCGCGTAACGTGACGATTCCCGTAATGGGGGTCTTTGAGTTCGAAGGCGACAAGATCAGCGCCTGGCGCGACTACTTCGACGTACCCGCTTTCCAGCAACAGATGGCCTGAATGGAAGGCGTTCTTTCGGGCGTTCGCGTCCTGGACTTCGGTCGATACATCGCCGGGCCCTACTGCGCGATGTTGCTCGGCGAGTTCGGCGCGGACGTGATCCGCATCGAGAAGCGGACTGGGGGCGAGGATCGCTTCCAGGCGCCGCTCACGGACGCGCAGGATGGCGGGCTCTTCCTGCAGATGAACCGCAACAAGCGCGGCATGACCCTCGATCCGATGACGCCCGATGGGCGCGCGGTGGTCGGCCGGCTGGTCGAGACCGCCGACGTGGTCGTCGCCAACCTGCCGCCGCAGACCCTTGCGGCGATGGGGCTCGACTATGACAGCCTGGCAGCGATCAAGCCGGACATCATCCTGACCATGGTCACCGCCTACGGGCGCGGCGGGCCCTACAGCGACCGCGTCGGCTTCGACGGCGTTGGACAGGTCATGTCGGGCGCGGCCTACATGACCTCCGAGGCCGACGGCGAGCGGCCTTACCGCTTCCAGGCGCCCTGGGTGGACTTCGGGACCGCGCTCCACTGCGCCTACGGTACAGTGCTGGCGCTGATGGCGCGCCAGCAAACCGGGCGTGGTCAGGTAGTCGAAGGTGCGCTCCTGGCGACCGCACTGACGGTCGGCAACGGTCTCCTGATCGAGCAGGACGTGCTGAACATCAACCGTGTCCCGACCGGCAATCGCGGCCAGACCTCCGGCCCTGTCGACATCTTCAGGACCCGCGACGGGTGGATCCTCGTGCAGGTGAT
>DASXGQ010000021.1:0-8065 GCA_036488995.1 Caulobacteraceae bacterium | reverse complement strand
TCACCGATCGCTTCCGCCAGCAGGCGCAGGACGACCAGAAAGCCCGCATCGCCTGCATGGGCCTAGCGATGGACCTCGTCGCCTCGGCCATGCAGGAAACCAAACTCGCCGCCGCTGCCCTGGCCGTCGTCAACGAATTGTCGGCGCGGCTGAAATGCGACCGCGTCAGCATCGGCTTCGAAACAAAAGGCCGTGTCGAGGTCGAAGCCATCTCCCACACCGCGGTATTCGACTCGCGCATGAGCCTGGTCCGCCTGATCGGCGAGGCAATGGACGAAGTCCTCGACCTCGACGCCGCCCTGGTCATCCCGCCCCGCCCAGACGACGACCTCGGCGCCGTGGCCAATGCCGAACTCGCCCGCGAACTGAAGGACGTCGCGGTCCTGTCCGTCCCACTGCTGGAAGACTCCCAGGCCATCGGCGTCCTGACACTGGAACGCACCTCCGGCGAACGCTTCGACGACGACACCATCGAGTTCTGCAAGACCGCCGGCGGCCTGCTCGGCCCGGTCCTCAACCTCAAGCGCAGCAACGAACGCGGCGCCCTGCAGCGGCTGCGCGAAGCCGCCCTGGAAAAGCTCCAGATCATCGTCGGCCCCGCCCACACCGGCGCGAAACTGGTCGCCGTGGTCCTGCTCGCGACGATCGCCTTCTTCAGCCTCGCCAGCGGAACCTACCGCGTGCCCGCCAAGACCGTCGTCGAGGGCGCCATCCAGCGCGCCGCCGTGGCCCCGTTCGACGGCCACATCGCCCAAAGCTTCGTCCGAGCGGGCGATACGGTCGAGGCAGGCCAGGTGCTGTGCCGCCTGGAGGACCGCGACCTGCTGCTCGAACAGGCTCGCCTGAACTCGGAACGGGAGCAGGCCGTCCGCAAGCAGCGCCAGGCGCTGGCCGACCAGGACCGCGGCCAGATGATGGTCCTCGCCGCGCAGATCGCCGAAACCGACGCCCAGATCGCCCTCATCAACGACAAGTTGTCCCGCGCCACCTTGAAGGCCCCGTTCGACGGCGTCGTCGTCTCCGGCGATCTGAACCAGTTGGTCGGCACTCCGGTCGAGCAGGGCAAACTGCTGTTCCAGATCGCCCCGCTGGACGCCTACCGCGTCATCCTGCAAGTGGACGAGCGGGACATCGCCTACGTGCAACTCGACCAGCCCGGCGAGCTGACCCTGTCCGGCCTCCCCGACCGGCGCCTGGCCTTCACCGTCCAGCAGATCACCCCGGTCGCCAGCCAGGAGGAAGGCCGCAACTTCTTCCGCGTCGAGGCCCATCTGCAAACCCCGTCGGTCCGGGTACGCCCCGGCATGGAGGGCGTCGGCAAGATCGAGGTCGGCCACCAGAAACTGATCTGGATCTGGACCCACTCCCTGGTTGACTGGGCCCGCACCTGGATCTGGAAACAGCTCCCGTGACCTCGTCGCCCTATCCCACCCGTCATGGTGCGCGAAGGCGCACCATCCACGGCTTCTCAGTCCCCCGCCAAGCCACCCCGCGTCCCCCGATGACCCCGCGCGGACCCTGACCAATGTCCGCCGCCCCGCTGCTCAGCACCCTCTGGTACCGGGTCTCCGACCTGAAACCCATGCTGCGCTCCCACGCCAAACTCCACCGCCATCGCTACCGCGGCGAGGTCTGGTACCTCCTGCAGGATCCCGCCTCCGGCCGCGTCAACCGCTTCGCCCCCGCCGCGCGCCTTGTCATCGCGCTGATGGACGGCACCCGCACCGTCACCCAACTGTGGGAGACCGCGAACCGCCGCCTGGGTGAGGACGCCCCCACCCAGGACGAAATGATCCAGCTCCTCGGCCAGCTCCATGCCGCCGACATGCTGCGCAGCGACGTCAACCCCGACGTGGCCGAACTGTTCGACCGCGGCGAGCAGGATCAACGCTCGCGCAACCGCCGCTCCTTCGGCAACCCCATGGCGATCCGCGTCCCGCTCTGGGACCCCGACAAGTTCCTCAACAAGTTCCCCGGCCTGATCGCCCTGATCTGGAGCAAGTGGGGTGCCGCGCTCTGGCTCGCCGTGGTCCTGCCGGCCGCCTTCCTGATCCTGCCGCACTGGCCCGAACTCAGCCACAACTTCAGCGACCGGCTGCTGGCGATCGACAACCTTGTCATCCTCTACTTCGTCTTCCCCCTGCTGAAGGGCTTCCACGAAATGGGCCACGCCACCGCCACCAAGGCGCGCGGCGGCGAGGTCCACGACCTCGGCATCATCCTGCTGGTGATGCTGCCGGTGCCCTATGTCGAAGCCTCCGCCTCCAGCACGTTCCGCTCCAAATACCAGCGCGCCCTCGTCGGCGCCGCCGGCGTCGCCGTCGAACTGTTCATCGCCGCCATCGCTTTCTACCTCTGGCTGCTGGTCGAACCGGGCGTGTTCCGCGGCGGCCTGTTCAACATCATGGTCATCGCCAGCGTCTCCACGCTGATCTTCAACGGCAACCCGCTGCTGCGCTACGACGCCTATTACATCCTGGCCGACCTCATCGAGATCCCCAACCTCGGCGCCCGCTCCCTGCGCTACTGGTCCTACCTGCTCGAGCGCTACCTGCTGGGCGTCAAGGAACGCGACCCGCCGCACGCCAGCCTCGGCGAGAAAGCCTGGTTCGTCCTCTACGGCGCCGCCTCCTCGATCTATCGCGTCCTGGTCACTGTCCTGATCGCCCTGTTCATCGCCGGACGGTTCTTCTTCATCGGCGTCCTGCTGGCGATCTGGGCCTTCGCCGCCATGGCGATCGTGCCCATCGTCCGCACCGTCCGCCATCTCACCAGCAGCCCCAGTCTGCACCGCCATCGCTCCAGAGCGATCATCGTCACCACCGGCCTGATCGCCCTGATCGGCGGCTTCCTGCTCTACGTCCCGATGCCCTACCACACCGAAGCCGAGGGCATCGTCTGGCTGCAGGAGGAAGCCCTGGTGCGCGCCGGCGCCAACGGCTTCATCACCGAAATCCTCGTCCAGCCCGGCACCCATGTGTCCAGGGGCGATGCCCTGATCCGCTCCGCCGACCCCCAGCTCATCGCCAAACTGCAGGCAGCCGAGGCTCGGGTTGCCGAGTGGAAGGCCAACTATGCCATCGAGCTGGTCAAGGACCGCACCAAGTCCGACATGGCGCGCCAGCGGCTGGCGCAGGAGCAAGCGGACCTCGACGTCGCCCGAGCGCGTGCGGCGGAACTGACGGTTCGCGCCCAAACCGACGGCACCTTCATCGTGCCCCAGGCGCGCGATCTGCCGGGACGCTACTACCACCGCGGCGACCTGATCGCCTACGTCATCGGCTCCTCCCAGCCGATGGCCCGTGTCGTCGTATCGCAGGATGCGATCGACCGCGTGCGCGCCGACACCGACCGCGTTCGCGTGCGGATGGTGGATCACCCCAGGACGATCGTCACCGGCCACATCGTCCGCGCCGTCCCTGGCGGCGACGAATATCTGCCCAGCCGAGCGCTCGCGGTCGATGGCGGCGGCGACATCGCCACCGACCCGCGCGACCAGAAGGGCGCCAAGGCCATGCAGCGCATGTTTCAGTTCGACGTCGCGCTGGACCTGCCGCAGCCGGTCGATCACTTCGGCCAGCGCGTCTACGTCCGCTTCGAACACAACGACGAGCCGCTCTCGGTCCAGTTCTACCGCCGCGTGCGGCTGCTGTTCCTGTCGCGCTTCAGTGTCTAGATCCGCCTCCCCGTCATGGTCGGCGAACGCCGACGCTCGCCCCCCGCGTCATGGTCGGCGGAGGCCGACCACCCACGACTTGCGGTGTTGCTTCAGGTGATGTCGTCAACGACCAGAGTCCTCCGACCGGATGAGCGAGGGGTTTCCCGCCGATGACGACGACCGCTCGCCCCTCGCCGATGCGCGATCCTAACGATCCCGCCGCCATCGCGGTCATCGATCCGCCCCCTCGCCGCACGTCCTGGCAGCGGCTGGGTCCGGCCGGGTCGGCCACCCGCCAGGCATCCATCCTGACCACCGGCGGCGAACTCGCAACCGGCAAACCCTATATTGAGCGCCTCGAACACAACCCCGGCGCGCTCGACCGAATCGCCGACGCGCTGCTGGGAATCACCGTCCGTCCTGCCCGCGGACTGGTGCGCGATCCCGCCCGATCGCTGCGCCCGATCATCGAGGCGGTGCGCCGCCACGAACACGCGCTGAGCGTCGCCACCGACGACGAACTCCTGACCCGCGCCCGCGCCATGCGCGCTCGGCTGCGCCGCGACGGTTTCGCCATCACCATAGTCGGCGAATGCTTCGCTTTGATCACCGAAACCGCGTCCCGCAGCCTCGGCATGCGTCATTACGACGTACAACTGATGGCCGGCTGGGGCCTGCTGCAAGGCAAGTTGGTGGAAATGGCCACCGGCGAGGGCAAAAGCTTCGCCGCCACCCTGCCCGCCGCCACCGTCGCGCTCGCCGGTTACCCGGTCCACGTCATCACCGTGAACGACTACCTGGCCGAACGCGACGCGCAGGAAATGGCGCCGCTTTACACCGCCCTCGGCCTGACCGTCGACTCGGTTGTTCAGCGTAAGGAACGCGACGACCGCCGCAAGGCCTATTCCAGTTCGATCGTCTACACCACCAACAAGGACGTCGCTTTCGACTACCTGCGCGACGGCATCGCCATGACCGGCAAGACCAGCCGCCTGCATCTGTCGATCGAGCGCCTCGCCGGCGGCAAGTCGCAACCCGCCGACCTGGTCCTGCGCGGTCTGCATTTCGGCATCGTTGACGAAGCCGACAGCGTTTTCATCGACGAAGCCCGCACCCCGCTGATCCTGTCCGCCTCCGTCGGCCCCAGCGAGGAAAAGGACCAAAGCGAACAAGCGCTGGCAATCGCCCGAGCACTCACCGAAGACGAGGACTACAAGGTCGAGCACGCCCAGAAACTCATTACGCTGGAAGACGACGGCAAGGACCGCATCGCCACGCTCTGCCAGGGCCTCGGCGGCGTCTGGACGTCGATCCGCGCGCGCGAGGAACTGGTGATCCAGGCGCTGTGCGCACTGATCCTGTTTCGCCGCGACCAGCACTACATCGTCACCGACGGCAAGGTGCAGATCGTCGACGAATCGACGGGCCGGCTGATGCCCGACCGCTCGTGGGAACGTGGCCTGCACCAGTTGATCGAAGTCAAGGAAGGCTGCGAACCCACCGAACGCCGCGAGACCCTCGCCCGCATCACCTACCAGCGCCTGTTCCGCCGCTACGTCCGCCTCGCCGGCATGACCGGAACCGGCAAGGAAGTCGCCCCCGAAATCCGCGGCGTTTACGGCCTCGACGTGGCGCGCATCCCGCTGAACCGCCCCTCCCGGCGACGCTACGCCAAGTCCCGTGTCTGCGCGACGAAACAACAGAAATGGCGCCTGGTCGTCGAAACCGTCGACCAGATCGCTGTCCAGGCCGGCCGCCCCGTCCTGATCGGCACGCGATCGGTCGCCGCCTCGGAAGAAATCAGTGCCGTCCTGCACCAACGCGGCATCGACCATGCCCTGCTCAACGCCATGCAGGACAAGTCGGAGGCCGAGATCATCGCCAAGGCCGGAATGCCCGGCGTGGTAACCGTAGCAACCAACATGGCCGGCCGCGGCACCGACATCCGCCTCGGACCCGGAGTGGCGGAGCGCGGCGGCCTGCACGTCGTGCTCACCGAGTATCACGAATCCCGCCGCGTCGACCGCCAGTTGTTCGGCCGCGCCGCCCGCCAGGGTGACCAGGGAAGTTGCGAGGCGATCGTTTCTCTGGAGGACGAACTCTACGCCGTCTACGTGCCCTGGCTCACCCGCCAGGTCCGCCGCCTGAAGCAGCGCGGCACCCCATTGCCGAACTTCCTATACGGCCTGCTGAAGTGGCTCGCGCAAGGCGCGGCGGAGCGGCGCGGCGTGGCGGCTCGCGTCCAGAACCTCAAGACGGACCGGCGTCTGGACCGCGTGCTGGCATTCTCCGGACGCGGCGAATGACGCCATTACTTGAACAGGCGATAACCCTGCTGGAACGTGGCGAATGCCAGCGAGCTCTGGCCAGTCTCGATCGAGCGCTGGCCGCCACCCCGCGCGACGCCGCCACATCAGCTCTGCGCGGCGACGCGCTCCGCCTGCTCAACCAACGCGACGCCGCCCTCGCTGCCTACCGCCAGGCCGCCGCCATCGATCCCACCCACGCCAGGGCGCTGAACGGCATCGGCCTCATCCGCACCGAACAAGGCCGGCCACAAGATGGCCTGGCCCACCACGACCGAGCCTTGGCGCTGCATCCCAGCTTCGCCGAAGCCCATAACGGCCGCGGTCTTGCCCTCGCCCGCCTCGACGATCTGCCGGCCGCCCTCGCCAGCTTCACCCAGGCGTTGACGCTGTGGCCGAACTACGTCGATGCCCTGGTCAACGCCGGCAACACGCTGCGCCGGATGGGCCGCCTCGACGACGCCCTCGCCCACCACCAGCGCGCGCTGCGGCTCGATCCAAAATCCACCGACGCGCTCTACAGCCAGTCCGGAGTCCTCGGCGCCCTCGGCCGAGTGGATGAGGCTATCGCGCTGTGCGACCGCGCCCTGGCGATCGATCCGCACTTCGCCCCCGTGCTGATGCGCCGCGCAACACTGCTCGCGCTGCAAGCCCGCCACGCCGACGCGGTCGTCAGCTTCGACCAGGTCCTCGCGTTGCCCTGCGAAACCGAAACATTCTACGCGAAAGCCCATGTCCTGCGCGCCGATTCGTTACGCCGACTGGATCGTCTGGCCGAAGCGATCGCTGCCTATGATCGCGCCCTGGCGCTGCGTCCAAATTTCGCTGACGCCTGGGTCGGCCGCGGAATCGGGCTGCGGTCGCTGGGCGATTTCGATGATGCCATCGACAATTTTGCCAAAGCGCTCGCGATCAATCCACACCATATCGAGGCCCGCCTGTCGCGCTCGCCCCTGCTCGCCTCACTCGGACGCAACGAAGAATCGGAAGCGGAAGCGCGCGCGATCCTGGCCATCGATCCCGACAACGGCGCGGCCTACAACAACCTCGGGAACGCGCTCCAGCGTCAGGGCCGGATGCAGGAAGCGCTGCGAAGCTACGAAACCGCGATCCGGCTGGTGTCCGACCCGACCGCCGCTCGTTTCAACTACGGTATGTGCCTGTTGCAGTCAGGCGATTTCGCCCGCGGCTGGCGCGAGTACGAGTTCCGCGGCCGGACCGACGGCTGGCAGGTCGGCTGGGACCTCGCCGCATCGCCGGTCTGGTCCGGGGGCACCCCGATCGCCGGTCGCACCATCCTGCTCTACGCCGAACAAGGTCTCGGCGACACCATCCAGTTCTGCCGCTATGCCCCAATGGTCGCCGCCCTTGGCGCGAAGGTCCTGCTCGGCGTACCCCCGGTCTTGAAAAACCTCACGCACAGCCTCGATGAAACGATCGACGTGATCGATGTCGACCAGCCGGTGCCCGCATTCGACCTGCACTGCTCAATCATGAGTCTGCCCCTGGCATTCGGCACCGAACGCGCCACCATCCCCGCCCGCGTCCCCTACCTCTCCGCTCCCGACGACTACCGAACCAAATGGCGCACGATCCTGGGCCCGAGACGCGGCCCGCGCATCGGCCTCGCCTGGTCCGGCAACGACAAGCCACTCGGCCGCTCCATCCCGCTCGACACCATCGGACCGCTGGTATCAATGCTGCCCGAAATCTACTGCCTCCAGCGCGACCTGCGCCCATCCGACATCCCCGCCCTGGCCCTCCACCAAGGCATTCGTTTCTTTGGCCATGACCTGAAGGATTTCTCCGACACCGCCGCCCTCATGCAGGAACTGGATCTGATCATTTCCATCGATACCTCCGTCCTGCACCTCGCCGGCGCCCTCGGGCGTCCCGCCTGGGGCATGATGCCCTTCGCCGCCGACTGGCGCTGGCTGATGGATTGCGAGGACTCGCCCTGGTATCCCACCATGCGCCTGTTCCGCCCGCGCGCCTCCGGCGACTGGCAAAGCATCATCGATTGCATCCGCACCGAACTGCCCCCGTTCCTCGAAACGATCGAAGCACGATCCTCCGTGGACCTCCGTGGATCTCCGCGTCC
>DASXGQ010000167.1:0-12365 GCA_036488995.1 Caulobacteraceae bacterium | reverse complement strand
GGCCGAGCGCGATGA
The DNA here is from genome assembly GCA_036488995.1 of Caulobacteraceae bacterium. Lineage (GTDB taxonomy): Bacteria > Pseudomonadota > Alphaproteobacteria > Caulobacterales > Caulobacteraceae > Acaudatibacter. The sequence goes on along the minus strand of DASXGQ010000167.1, from coordinate 12,350 downwards.
ACAGGGTCTTGTAGACCTCCTGGATCGAGGCGGTCACGTATTCGGTGGGGTTGTAGATGATCTTGTAACCGAGCCCCGGCGGGAAGTTCTTCCCCAGCCGGGCCATGGTGTCCTTGATCGCCTGGGCGGTCTGGACAGCGTTGGAACCGGGCAGCTGCAGCACGCCCACGGCGGTGGCCGGCTGCTCGTTCAGGAAGGCGTCGGTCGTGTAGTCGGCCGCGCCAAGCTCGACGCGGGCGACGTCCACGACACGTGTGACCCGCCCGCTCGCGTCCGACTTGATGACGATGTTCCCGAACTCTTCGGGCGTGCTCAGACGGCCGAGCGCTTCGACGTTGAGCTGATAGGCGCTGACGCCCCGGCGCTGGGGCGGCTGGCCCACCGCGCCGGCGGCGATCTGGACGTTCTTGGCCCGCAAGGCGTTGACGATGTCATCGCCAGTCAGGCCGCGGGCTGCCGCGCGGTCCGGGTCGATCCAGATCCGCATCGCGAAGTCCCGCGCCGCGCGCTCGACGACGTCGCCGACGCCGTGGAGCCGCAGAACCTCGTCCTTGATGTGAAGATTGATGTAGTTGGCAATGTACTGTTGGTCGCGCGATCCGTCCGGCGAATACATGTGGATCGCCAGCAGGATGTCCGGCGTGGCCTTGCGGACGGTGACGCCGGTCGCTTGCACTTCGGGCGGCAGCTGCGGAGTCGCGTTCTGAACGCGATTGGTCACCAGCACCTGATCGACATTCGGATCGGTTCCGAGCGCGAAGGTGCAGGTGATCTGCATCTTCCCGTCGCCGGTCGACTGGGAGGACATGTAGAGCATGTTCTCCACGCCGCTGACCTGCTCTTCGATCGGGTCGGAGACAGTGGCCGCGACCGTCTCGGCGGAGGCGCCTGGATAAGTGGCGCTGATCGTCACCGTCGGTGGGGAGATGTTGGGATACTGCCCGACGGGGAGGGTCGGGTAGGTGATCGCGCCCACGAGGGTGATGAGGATGGCGACGACCGCCGCGAAGACGGGTCGTTCGATGAAGAAGTGAGAGAGCCTCATCTGACCGTCGGCGCGTCCGCCGCGGGGGAGGCGGCGGTCGGGACCGGATTGATGTAGCCGGGGGCGGCTGTGTTCGCGGGAAGCTCCGGTCCCGGCGTGATGGTGGTGCGGCGGGGACTGATCTTCAGCCCCGGCCGCGCGCGGACAAGGGTGTCTACAACGACGAGATCATCAGGACCCACGCCGCTGCGGACCACGCGCAGCCCGCGATAGAGCGGCCCCACTGTCACGGCCTTCTGCCGCAGCACGCCGTTCGGCCCCAGGACCAGGACGATGCGCTGGTTGAGATCGCTGCTGATCGCCGCATCCGGAACGAGAAGGGCGGAATAGGCGCCTGATCCCAGCAGGCGCAGGTGGCCGAACATGCCGGGGGTGAGGAAGTTGCCGGGATTTTCGATCACCGCGCGCTGGCGGATCACCCCCGACGCGGGGTCGATCTGGTTGTCGACGAAGTCCATTCGCCCGCGCCAGCTGTAGCCGGGCTCGTCCTGCAGCTGGATCTGCACCGGCGTGGACTCCACACGGGAGGAGCGTCGCGCGCCATTCACGGCCTGGCGCTGGTACTTGAGGTAAAGCGCCTCGGACCCGGTGAACTGGAACCAGATCGGATTGATGCTGGTGATGTTCGTCAGGACGGTCGTGTCCTGGGTCACGAGGTTGCCGGGCGCCACCCGGCGGTCGGAGACGCGACCGGCCAGCGGCGCGGTGACACGCGTGAACTCCACATTGAGGGCCTGAGCCTGGACATTGGCCTTGGCGGTGACGAGGTCCGCGGCGGCCTGCCGCTCGGTGGCCTCGAGAATTTCGAAGGCCTGCTGACTGATCGCATGGGCGGCCACCAGGGTGCGGCCTCGCACCAGCTGTTGCTGGGCGTTGAGCACGGCAGCCTCGTCGTGCGCTTCGACGCCCCTCGCCTGGCCAAGGGCCGCCTCATACGGTCGGGGGTCGATCTGAAACAGGACCTGCCCTTTGCGGACCATGTCCCCATCCTTGAAGCCCACGCTCAGGAGGTAGCCCGAGACCCGCGGCCGGATGTCGACCGAGTCAACGGCGATGAACTGGCCCTGGTAGTCGTCCCAGTCGACGACGTTCATCCGCAGGGGCTGCGCGACAGCGATTTTTGGCGGGGGCGGGGGCGCGGGGTTCCTGGGGCCGCAGCCGGCCAAACCCGCAGCGGCTCCGAGGGCGACGGCGAGTCGGAAGGCTGGACGGTTGGAGCGCACGCGCGCGCTTTTCGAGTTCCACGGCGGTGAGGTCAAGCCGACGGCGCGCAAATGGCCAAAATGCAGCAGGGCCGGGGCCCTTGGGCCAGCCGTGACAAGGGTTTATGCGGGGCTAAAAGGCAAAGCCCGGAGGGGACATATGGCGAGCAAGAGGTTTCTCGGCGCTGCGGCGGCGGTGATCTGCGCGGCGATGGGCGCGACGGCGTGGGGCCAGTCGGCGCCTTCGATCGCGCCGCCGCCGGGCCTGCAGGCCTACCTCGCCTATCCGTTCGTCAGCGACCTCGCGGGCGCCCGCAACGGTGCTGCGATCGCCTGGGTCGAGAACGTCCAGGGCGTGCGCAACGTCTGGGTGGCTCAGGGGCCCGGCTTCACGCCCCACGCCCTTACCCATTTGACGGCCGACGACGGCCAGGAACTGAAATACATCGCCTTATCGCCGGACGGCAGGACCGTGGTTTGGACTCACGGGGGGGACCATGACGCCAACTGGCCGGCCGAGGGGGGGCTCCAACCCAATCCCGCGTCCTCGCCGATCGAGCCGAAGGTCGAGATCTGGACAGCGCCCGCCGATGGCTCCCGCCCGCCGGTGAAAGTCACTGACGGCGACGAACCGACGGTCTCCGCGCGCGGCGAACTCGCCTTCATCAAGGACCACCAGGTGTGGACGGCGCCGCTTGACGGCCATGGCCAGGCCGAGCGGCTGGCTTTCGACAAGGGCAAGGCTGGGGAGCTGGAATGGTCGCCTGACGGATCGGCCCTGGCCTTCGTCTCCGATCGCGGCGACCACGCCTTCGTCGCCGTGTTCCGCGGCAAGGACCAGCCGGTCGTCTATCTCGCCCCCTCCACGGGCGTCGACGGCGAACCGCGGTGGTCTCCCGATGGTCAGCACATCGCCTTTGCGCGGACCGAGGGCCACGGGGGCGCGCCTGAGCCGATCCTGACCGAAGTTCCCCATCCCTGGTCGATCTGGACCGCCGACGCCCGGACCGGCGCCGGTCAGGCGGTCTGGCGCTCCGGCAAGGCGATCGACGATTCGTTCCCGCACGTGGAGGGCGAGGCGAACCTGCAGTGGATGGCGGGCGACAGGCTGGTGTTCCTCTCGGAGGCGGACGGCTGGCAGCACCTCTATTCGATCCCCGCCTCGGGCGGCGAGGCGAAGTTGCTGACGCCCGGGCCGTTCATGGTCGAGCGCGTGGCTGATGGACCGGGGCGCAGCCTCGTCCTCTATGACGCCAATGCCGGCGGCGCGCCGGACGACATCGAGCGGCGACACGTCTTCGCCGTGCCGGCCGATGGGGGCGCGCCGAGCGCGCTCACCGATGGAACTGGCCTGGAGTACGAGCCGGTGTGGGCGAGTGATCGCGATGTCGCCTTCGTGGCGGCAGGTCCCAAGGCGCCCACGGCGGTGGCGGTCGTGACCCACGGCCAGGTGGGCCATCGCCAGACCCTCGTGACCGGCGCCGGGTCGGACTTCTCCGCAGACGCGTTCGTCGTCCCGCGCGCTGTCACCTACAAGGCCCCCGACGGGCTCACCATCCATGCGGATCTGTTCGAGACCCCCGGCGGCGGTCGCAAGCCGGCGGTGATCTTCGTTCACGGCGGCCCGCCGCGGCAGATGCTGCTGGGGTGGAGCTACATGGACTATTACAGCAACGCCTATGCCGTGAACGAGTACCTCGCCACGCACGGCTTCGTGGTGCTGTCGGTCAACTACCGCCTGGGCATCGGCTACGGCCGCGCCTTCAATCATCCGGCCCACGCAGGCTATCGCGGAGCCTCGGAATACCAGGACGTGCTGGCGGGCGCGCACTGGCTGCAGGCGCAGTCGAACGTCGATCCCGCGCGGATTGGCATCTGGGGCGGTTCGTACGGCGGCTACCTGACCGCGCTGGCGCTGGCCCGCAACTCGGACGTGTTCAAGGCGGGCGTGGATCTCCACGGCGTGCACAACTGGACGACCGAGCATTCCGGCTTCTTCGGCCGCTTCGGCGCCGAGGGCTTCGAGAAGGGCGATCTGGAGCAGGCCAAGACGGCGGCGTGGCAGTCCTCGCCGGTCGCATCTATCGATGCGTGGAAGTCGCCGGTGCTGCTGATCCAGGGCGACGACGACCGCAACGTCGACTTCCACCAGACGGTCGACCTCGCCCGCCGACTCGCCGCGCACGAAATCCCCTACGAAGAACTGGTGATCCCCAACGAGATCCACGGCTTCCTGCGCCACGCCTCCTGGCTGGAAGCTGACTCGGCGACGATCAACTTCCTGGACAAGGAACTGAAGCCGGGCGGGTGAGGCGTCCCTCCCCTTCCGGGGAGGGTGTCGCGCCAGAGGCGCGACGGGTGGGGAAGTTTGGGGAAGAACTGAGAGGCCGGTGATGATCCAGACTTCCCCACCCGGTCTCACTCCGTTCGACCACCCTCCCCATCTGGGGAGGGACAAGCGCTACTTCGGAATTCCGCGCGTCAGCACGACCCAGGCAAGGCGGCTCTTGCTGAGCTTCACCCGATCGCGGGGGGGCTTCCACGAGGCGCGGATCATGCGGCGCAGGATGTGGCGGTAGACGCCGATCATGAGTCGGGGCGCGCGCAGGCGCCCGGACGGTCCTGATCCGATGATCCTCTCCGCCTCGTGGTACTGCTCCAACGCCTTGGCGGCGAGCCAGCGGCAGGCTCGATCGATGTTCGGGTCAGCCAGCACGGCGTCAGGTTCGCCAACGGCGATGCCAGCGGCCTCCAGAGCCTCGCGCGGAAGGTAGAGACGGCCGACGGCGGCGTCCTCGTCGAGATCGCGCAGGATGTTGGTGAACTGAAGAGCGCGGCCCAGATGATGGGCGAGCTTCACGCCCGGCGCTTCTTCCATGCCGAAGATGCGCACCGAAAGTCGACCCACCGCGCTGGCCACCCGGTCGCAGTAGACGTCGAGGGTCTCGAAGTCGGGCGCGACGATCGGCTCGCCGATGTCCATGGCCATCCCGTCGATGACGGCGAGGAAGTCCTCCTTCCTCAGATCATAGCGGCGCACCGGGTCGACCAGGGGACGCGTCCGTTCGGTGGATCCGCCCTCGTAGAGGGCGTCGACGCCGCGCCGCCAGACGTCCAGCTGAGCCCGGCGCTCTTCGGGCGTGGGGCCGTCCTCGTCGGCGATGTCGTCGACCCGCCGGCAGAATTCGTAGATGGCGAACATGGCGCCGCGCTCCGCCTTCGGCAGGAGGCGCATGGCCGCGTAGAAGGACGAGCCAGAGGCCTGCGCCTCTTGCGTCGCCACCTGGGCCTGGGTCTGCTTCTTGGCCGTCGCAGTGGTCATGAGTCGCTTATGCCGGAGCCAGGCGGCTTTGCCGACCCGCAACGCGCGAGCTGAGCGCCAGGCCCACGCCGCGCAGCGCCGCGCCCATCGCCTCGATCGGCTTCAGGTGGACCCGCTCGCTGAGCGGATCGCGCCGCCTCAGGCGAGCGGTGAGGTCCTCGGCGATGACCTGGATGACTCCTACCTCCATGGCGATCCGAAGGTCGGTGAGCGCGGGGGCGAGGCCCCGTGAGACGACCAACAGCTGGGACGTGCGGTCGGCCAGGCTGGCGACCACACCCTTCAGCGCCGGCGACGCTCGATCTTCCCCGAGCGCCGCGACGTCCGTCCCTGCAGAGGCCAGGGCGTCGAGCGGGACATAGACACGGTCGATCTGCCGATAGTCCTTCCCGCAGTCCTGCAGGTGGTTGATCACCTGGAGCGCGGCGCACAGGGCGTCGGACGCCGGCCAGGTCGAGTGCGACTGGCCGTGGACGTCGAGCATGAAACGCCCGACCGGCGCGGCCGAGTAACGGCAGTAGTCCATCAGCTCGTCCCAGTCCGCATAGCGCGACTTGACCGCATCGCGCCGGAAGGCCTCCAGCAGATCCAGGATATGGTCGAGGGTGATCCGGCGATCGGCGAGCACCTGTCGCAGTCGGTTGGCCTGCGGCACGGCGTCGCTGCGCCCCACGAGCGTGCTCTCGATCAGCTTGAGCTGCCGCAGCTTTTCCTCCGGAGCGAGGCCCGCCTTGTCGGCGACATCGTCGGCCATGCGCGCGACGCGATAGAAGGCCAGGACGACCGGGCGGTTGCGCGGCGCGATCATCACCGAGCCGACGGGGAAGTTCTCGTCGTGGTGACCCTTGCCTGAGCCTTCGGCGATCGTCACGAGTTCGCTCCCACAGCCGCCTGCGAGCGACCCTTCCACATTCCGCCCCGGCCTCGCCAGCTGTCGAGAGCCGACTTCAAAGTGAACAACGTATAGAGGGCGCCGATCGCCGGCAGGGCGGCGCCCCAGGCCGGATGACGCCGGTAAAACCGCAGCATCGGCTGGAAGGCGGCCGCCATGGCGATCCAGGCGATCAGGCCGAGGGCTCGGGCCGCGCCGTGGGCGAACAGGGCCAGGCAAGGCGCCGCAAGATAGACCACCACCATGCCGGCCACCGTGCCGGCCAGGATGGCGGGCGAGTAGCCCAGCTGCGCATAGGCCGAGCGCGAGATCATCCGCCCCACAGCCGCAAGGTCACGATAGGGGCGCAGGCTGCGCGCGCGGTGGGTCAGGCCCAGCCAGATCGGGCCCTGCCGCTTGAGCGCCCGCGCCAGGGCGCAGTCGTCGATGATCTCGCCCCGGATCGCCGCCACCCCGCCGGCGCGCTCGAGCGCTTCGCTGCGGACCAGCATGCAGCCGCCGGCGGCTGCGGCCAGGGACCGCCGGGGGTCATTTGCCCAGCCGAAGGGATAGAGCATGTCGAAGAAGAAGACGAAGGCCGGGATCATTAGCCGCTCGGCCCAGGTCTGGACGGTGAGTTCGGCCATCAGGGAAGTAAGGGCGAGCCCCCCGTGCTCCGCCCGCGTGACCAGTCGGGTCAGGTTCTCGGGCGCGTGGGCGATGTCGGCGTCGGTGAAGAGGATGTAGTCGGGCGCGTAGGCCGCCGCCTGGTCGACCCCCTGCTTCATCGCCCACAGCTTGCCGGTCCAGCCGGGCGCGAGGGGGCCGCCGCGCAGCACCTCAAGCCGCTCCGGATCGGACGGCGCGGCGGCGGCCGTGCCGTCGTCGCTGTTGTCGTCGACGAGGATGATCCGGAAGGCGCCCGAATAGTCCTGGCCGACCAGGCTGCCGATGGAGGTCGCGATGACGTCGGCCTCGTTGCGGGCCGGCACGACGGCGACCACCGACGGCCACGCCCTGGGCGCCGCCGGTTCGGCTCGATCGTCGCGCTCGCGCATCAGCCAGAAACCGCCCCGGAGGAACATCAGATAGGCCCAGGCGAGGACGGCGGCGACGCCAAGCCCGAGGGTGATCCACAGGACCGAGTTCATGACAGATACCCCTCCGCGCGGAACCAGGCGAGCGCGTCGCTCAGGGCCTCGCGGTAGGGTCGCGCGCGGTAGCCGAGGTCGCGCTCGGCCTTGGCGGAGGTAAAGAACATGTGGTGGGAGGCCATCTTGAGCGCGTCGCGGGTTACGAACGGCTCCTTGCCGGTGATCTGCGCCACGGCTTCGGCCGCCACGGCCAGCGGGTAGAGCGGGGCGCGGGGCAGGCGCACGGTTGGCGGTCGCCGCCCCGCCAGGCCCGCGATCTCCGCCAGCATTTCCGCCAGCGACGCGTTCTGGCCACCCAGGATGTAGCGCTCGCCCATCACGCCCTTCTCCATGGCCAGCAGGTGGCCCTCGGCGACGTCATCTACGTGGGCAAGGTTGAGGCCGGTGTCGATGAAGGCGGGGATGCGGCCCTGGGCCGCCTCGACCAGGATCCGGCCTGTGGGCGTGGGCTTGATGTCGCGCGGCCCGATTGGGGTCGAGGGATTGACGATCACCGCCGGCAGGCCCTGCTCGGCGACCAGGCGTTCAACGAGCCGTTCAGCCTGGACCTTGCTCTCCTTGTAGGCGCCCACCGCCTCTCCCGGTGCGAGCGCCGCCGTCTCGTCCACATTGGTTTCCGCGTCGCCCGCGCGGAGGGTGGCCACGCTGCTGGTGTAGACGATCCGGCCCACCCCCTGCTCCAGCGCGGCTTCCATCACCGCTCGGGTTCCCTCGAGGTTCGCCCGGATGATATCCCCGGGGTCCCGGGCCCAGAGGCGATAGTCGGCGGCGACGTGGAACAGCCGGTCCACGCCCTCCAGCGCCCGGTTCATGTCGTCCTTGCGGCGCATGTCACCCTCGACGAGCTCGACGTCGAGGCCAGACAGGTTCGCGCGCGGGCTGCTTTGCCGTACGAGGGCGCGCAGGCGAAGACCCCGGCCGCCGAGCGCTCGCAGCACGGCGGACCCGACGAAACCGGAAGCGCCGGTGATCAAGACGCGATCGCCTGGCCGCATGGAACCAACTGTCTCCCACTGCACTCGTGTCGACCTCGCATGGATCGGCGTCCCTCGTCACCCCCCTCGGCGACGCTCGGAGTGTCGTTGCCGCCTCGCAGCCGTCCCAGGGCGGGACATTCGGGGGAGACTTTCGCCCGGCGCGCGCTATCTACGCCGCAAATGACGGATTTCGACTTCCTCTTCATCGGCTCCGGGATCGCCGGGGCCTCGGCGGCTGCCTTCCTCGCTCACAGGGCGCGTGTAGCAGTGATCGAGCGCGAAAGCGCCCACGGCTACCACACGACCGGTCGTTCCGCGGCCCTTTATTCGCCGCTGTACGGCAACGCGGCCTTCCGCGCCTTGACCGTGGCCAGCCGAGAATTCCTCACCTCGCCCCCCGAGGGTTTCACCGCCCAGCCGGTGCTCACGCCGCGAGGCGTGCTCTACATCGCCTCGGAGAGCCAGCTGGCGAGCCTTGCGGCCGTGGCGGACGGCGCAGAAGGCCTCGGGATCCGTATCGAGTCGGTCTCGCGTGAAAAGGCCCTCGCCCTCTGTCCTGTCCTGCGACCAGAGCGTCTGTCTGCTGCGGTCCACGAACCGGACGCGATGGACATCGACGTGGAGGCCTTGCACCAGGGCTATCTGAGGCGCGCCAGGGCCAATGGCGCCGAGATACGCCTCGACTCCGAAGCCGTGGCCTTCGAACGGCGTGATGGCGTGTGGACCGTGCGGCTTGCTGGCGGCGAACTCATCACGACTCGGGTGGTGATCGACGCGGCCGGGGCCTGGGCCGACGTGGTGGCGCAGCGGGCGGGAGTCGAGCCGCTCGGCCTGACGCCCCTGCGCCGCACCGCCTTCATCATCGATCCGCCCGAGGGCCGCGACGTCACGCGGTGGCCCTCGGTGATCGACGCCGACGAGGACTTCTACTTCAAGCCTGACGCAGGCCGCCTGCTGGTCTCCCCCGCCGACGAAACCCCGTCGGAACCATGCGACGCCTGGGCCGAGGATCTGACCATCGCCGAGTGCGTGGAGCGGATGCAGGAAGCGGCGGACGTGCCGGTGCGGCGGATCCTGCGCTCCTGGGCGGGCCTGCGGACCTTTGCGCCCGACCGCTCGCCGGTGATCGGTTACGACCCCCAAGCCGAAGGCTTCTTCTGGCTCGCGGGCCAGGGAGGCTACGGCGTCCAGAGCTCCGCCGGCGCCGGCCGCACCGCCGCAGCCCTGGCCCTTGGCGAGGACATCCCCGCAGATGTCGCGGCCCTTGGTCTCCGCGCCGAAGACATCTCCCCCGCGCGGCTCAGGGGAAGGTGAGGGAATTTGGAGTGCCGGGCGCGGTCACCCCAAAATGAGGCCGAGGTCGTTGCAGTAGCTGTCGGCGGCGGCGACGGTCCCGCTGGGGTCGGCGAGGCCGACATAGGTGTCGGGGCGGAGCAGGTAGAGCGCGTCGCGGGCGAGGCCGGCGGCGCCATAAGCATCGACCCAGTCGAAGTTGTGGAGGGGGATTTTCCGGGCCTCGCACCAGGCCGGCAGTCCCACCGCGGGCTTGCCGTACACGTGGACCTGCCAGCCGACGTACTCGAGGCCGCGGTAGTTGTCGCCGCCGTCGAACTCGACCCAGGGCAGGCGATCCCCGCCGCGGACCTTCCCGGCTTCGCCGCGGCTGAGAGGACCGCCGCGATAGTTGAGGGTGACCTGCGAGATGGTGCGGAAGATGAAGTCGCGCGCACGTTCCGAGGCGGTCACCATGGGAAACCCGATGGGCGCCAGGCGCATGCGTAGGACGTCGGCCAGCAGCCCCTCGGCGGTTGCGAAGGAGAAGGCCCTGTCCGTGGTCTGGACCAGCCTTCGCGCGAAGCCGATCCGCTCGGCCTCATAGCTGTCGAGGATGTGCTCGGGCGCCCGGCCATGGATCACCTCCGCCAGCTTCCAGGCCAGATTGATGGCGTCGCCGATGCCGGTGTTCATGCCCTGGCCTCCGGCCGGGCTGTGGATGTGGGCTGCGTCCCCCAACAGGAAGGCGCGCCCTCGGCGAAAGCGGTCGGTCACGCGATGGTGCACGTGATAGGTCGAGAACCAGTTGATCTTCAGGACCTCGACCTTGAGGTGCTCGATCGCCTTCTGGCTCACGTCGTTGAAGCAGAGTGTCTCGGGATGGTCGGCGCGCTCGTCGCGCACCGTGCCGATCAGGCGCACGCGCCCTGCGCCGTCGAGTGGGAAAACGGCCAAGAAGTCGGCCTCATCCAGGTCGATGTGAAGCTCGCCATTGGCCGTCGGGCCCGCAACATGGGCGTCGGCGACATAGAACAGCTGGCGATAGGTCCCGCCCTGAAAGCTCGCGCCGATCGCGTGCCGCACGATGGAGCGAGCGCCATCGCAACCGGCGATCCAGCTCGATTCGGCGATCCGCTCCGCCCCGCCGGCGTCGGCGAGGCGCGCTATGATGCGGTCGCCATGGTCGTCCACCGACATCACCTCGGTGCGTCGCTCGACCCGCACGCCCTCTGCCTCGAGACGCTCCTCCAGCAGCCGCTCGTGCCGATCCTGGGGGAAGATGTGGAGGAACGGGTAGGGGGTCAGGCCCTCTCCCATCTGCGCCAACGATATTCCCGCCGCCCGCGAGCCTCGGACCCAGAGGTTCACGGCAGGCGTGTGATGGCCTTCGGCCACGATCTCGTCGGTCAGGCCAAGCTGGCGGTAGAGTTCGAGCGTACGCGCCTGGACAGCCAGGGCGCGGGAGGTGGTCCCGGGTCCTTCAGCACGGTCCACCACCCGGACCTTCGCGCCCTGACGCGCCAGTGAGAGGGCGAGCACGAGGCCGGTAGGGCCGGCGCCCACGACCAGCACGTCGGTTTCCATTCCTGGCTCTCCCCTCGCAACTCATGGCGATCCGCGGCATCATGAGGTTTTACGGCGCGCCCGTGACCGAGAATTAACGCGCGTGGCGCGCAAAGGCCGATTATGGAGACGGCTTTGCGCCCGGCGGGCGTGGGCGGAGATTGCTTGAATGTCGAAGTTGGAGAGCGTCCCGGCCGCCGCCGGTAAGACGCGAGCCGGTGGCGAAGCCTGGGAGACGATCAAGACGATCGTCTTTGCGCTTCTGATCGCCTTCGTGATCCGGACGCTCCTGTTCCAGCCCTACACGATCCCGTCCGCCTCGGAGGAGCCGAACCTCTATCAGGGCGACTACATCATCGTGACCAAGTGGAGCTACGGATACAGCCGGCACTCCATCCTGGGCAGCCCGCCGCTCTTCCCCGGCCGGATCTTCTTCCATGCGCCCGCGAGGGGGGACGTCATCGTCTTCAAGCTGCCGCGTGATGGGCACACCGACTACATCAAGCGGCTGGTCGGCTTGCCGGGCGACCGGATCCAGGTCCGTCACGGCGAGCTGTTCGTGAACGGCAAGGGCCTGTCTCAGACCGATCCCCGGACGGTGACCGCGACCGACCGCGGCTGGCCGGAGTCGGCCAGGTGGTGGCGCGAGACCAATCCGGAGGGACGCAGCTACACGACCCAGGAGCATGGGGACGGGAATTATCCGGCCGACAACACCGGGGTCTATGTCGTCCCGCCGCACTGCTACTTCATGATGGGCGACAACCGCGAGAACTCCGCCGACAGCCGCTTCGACCCAGGCCTCCCGCCGGAGGATTCCAAGCTCGGCGGATGCGGCTGGGACAGCCGGTTGGATTCCTATGTCGGCGCCGAAGACGGCGTGGGCTTCGTGCCCGAGGCCAACCTGGTCGGGCGCGCTCGCCTCGTCCTGCTCTCCTGGA
>DASXGQ010000161.1:0-3802 GCA_036488995.1 Caulobacteraceae bacterium | reverse complement strand
CCGGTCTGTTCGGCATATGCGATTCCCCTGCCCTTCTGGGGAGGGTGTCGCGCCAAAGGCGCGACGGGTGGGGAAGTCTGGATCATCCCCAACATCTCGGTCTTTCCCCACCGTTCCCCACCCGGTCTCGCTTCGCTCGATCACCCTCCCCAGAAGAGGATGGATTGCAAAATGCGATGCTCTTGGTGCGTTCGCAGGAATGAAGCGAACGCGGGAGATGACGGAGCGTGCGAGGGAGCTGAGGAAGCGGCTCACTCGGCAGGAGGTGCGGCTCTGGCTGTACCTTCGGACCCTGCGCGTTGAGGGATTTCACTTCCGGCGTCAGGCGCCACTCATGGGATTCTACGCGGACTTCGTGTGCTTCCGCAGCCGGCTCGTCGTCGAAGCCGATGGCTGGCAGCATGACGAGGGACTCCAGGGCGAGCACGACGCCATGCGCGATGCGATCATTGCAAAATCGGGATTCCGGACGTTGCGGTTCCCGAACGACGCAATCGATCGCGAGTTCGACGGCGTGGTGGAGGCCATCCGGAGTGCGCTAGGGATCTGGGATCACGCGGACGGGCCGCTCGCGCACCTGACGCCGCCCGTTCCTCCCCTTCCGGGGAGGGTGGCCGAGCGAAGCGAGGACGGGTGGTGAGGTGTGGATCATCCTCGGCGTTGGTGTCTTTCACCAGACTTCCCCACCCGTCGCGCCTTTGGCGCGACACCCTCCCCAGAAGGGGAGGGATAAGCGCGCGGACGCCCTCTCCGTGATGGCGAGCGATAAGAGTCTCAGGCGCCGGTCATCGCCGCGACTTCGGAGGCGAAGTCGGCGGTTTCTTTCTCTACGCCTTCGCCCAGGGCGTAGCGCGCGAAGGCAACGACCTTCACAGGCGACCCCACGGTCTTAGCGGTTTGCTCGACCAGCTGCTCGATGGTGATGGACGGATCGCGGACATAGGCCTGCTTCAGCAGGACCGATTCCTCGTAGAACTTGCGAATCCGGCCCTCGACCATCTTCTCGGCCACCGTCGCGGGCTTGCCCGAAGCGATCGACTGTTCGCGGAAGATGGCGCGCTCGCGCTCCACCGTCGCCGGGTCGAGCTCTTCGACCGACAGGGCGAGCGGAGCGGCGGCCGCGGCGTGCAGGGCGATGTTGCGACCCAGCTCGGCCAGAGCAGCCTTGTCGCCCTCGCCTTCCACTGCGACCAGCACTCCGATGCGGCCAAGGTCCGGTGAGCCGGCGGCCGCGCCGTGGACGTAGGAACCGACGGCGCCCTTGGCGACCGCGAAGCGGGCCGCACGGCGCAGGATCATGTTCTCACCGATGGTGGCCACCAGGTTGGTCACCGCGTCGGCGACCGACTGGCCGGCCTCGAGCGGGGCGGCGCGCAGGGCTTCGACATCGCCGGCGACATCGAGCGCCTTGGCGGCGATCTTGCGGGCGACGCCCTGGAACTGCTCGTTGCGGGCGACGAAGTCGGTCTCGGCGTTGAGTTCGATCACCGCGCCCACGGCGCCGGGGCCCTCGTTGCGTACGGTGAGGGCCACGACCCCCTCGGCGGCGACGCGGTCGGCCTTCTTGGCGGCCTTGGAAAGGCCCTTGGCGCGCAGCCAGTCGATGGCGGCTTCCATGTCGCCGGCGGTCTCCTGCAGGGCCTTCTTGCAGTCCATCATGCCCACGCCGGACTTTTCACGCAGGGTTTTCACCATGGCGGCGCTGATCTCGGCCATCTTGGTCTCTCCGGTTCGGTCTTATGGGTTTGCGGCCGCCGGCCCGTGCCAGGCCGGCGGCTCGATCGCATTCAGCTCAGTATATAGTAAGCGGTTGCTTAGGAGGGCGCGACTTCGTCGGCCGGATCGGTGGCTTCGGCGTCTTCCACTTCAGCCGACGCCGCCTGCTCGGCGGCAATCGCGGCAGCGGCCGGCTCGACGTTGAAAGCAGCCTCCAGCTCCGGATCGGGCTCGGTGTGCGGCGTCGGGATCGGCCGCTCCTCCTCCGCTGCAGTTGTGCGCAGGGCCGGCTCGACCGGAGCCTCGGAGGCGCCGAGGTCAACGCCCATGGCCGCCTGGCCTTCGGTCAGGCCGTCGAGGACGGAATCGGCCATCAGGTCGCAGTAGAGCTGCAGGGCGCGCGCGGCGTCGTCATTGCCCGGGACGGGGAAGGTGATGCCATCCGGATCGCAATTGGTGTCGAGGATCGCCACCACGGGGATGTTGAGCTTGCGCGCCTCCTGGATCGCGATCGCTTCCTTGTTGGTGTCGATCACGAACATCAGGTCGGGGATGCCGCCCATGTCCTTGATGCCGCCCAGGGACAGCTCCAGCTTGTCGCGCTCGCGCGTGAGCTGCAGCAGCTCCTTCTTGGTGCGGCCGCCAGCTTCGCCGCCGTCCAGCACGCCTTCGAGTTCGCGCAGGCGAGCGATGGAGGCCGAGATGGTGCGCCAGTTGGTGAGCGTGCCGCCCAGCCAGCGGTGGTTGACGTAGTACTGGGCGCAGCGCTTGGCCGCCGCGGCGACCGGATCTGACGCCTGGCGCTTCGTGCCCACAAAGAGAACGCGCCCGCCGGCGGCGGCGACGTCACGGACCTTCACCAGCGCCTGGTGCAGCAGGGGCATGGTCTGGGAAAGGTCGATGATGTGGATGTTGGAGCGCGCGCCGAAGATGAAGCGCTCCATCTTCGGGTTCCAGCGGTGCGTCTGGTGGCCGAAGTGCGCGCCTGCTTCCAGGAGCTGACGCATAGTAAAATCGGGCAGGGCCATCGGGCCTTAGATCCTTTCTTCCGGTTGAGCCTCCGCGAAGCAGACCCCCTTCAGGGGGACCGGAACGGCGCCGGCGGGATGTCTCCCCGCGCGGAACCGAACGCCTCGCGTGCGTGATGGGCCGGCCAGATAGGGCGCCGAGGCCGGAAAGGCAAGGATGGGGTAGTCCAACCCCTGTCCCTCCCCATGGAGGGGAGGGAAGATTCAGACGTCTTCCAGCAGCGTCACGCCAGGCGCGGTCTTGAGTGCTCCGCGGGTGGTGGGGTCCAGGCGCCAGAGGCCGGGAAGGCGCATCTCCACCTCGCGGCCGCCGGCGAAGGCTGCCACGAAGGACACCGGTCCGCCCCCGGTCTGAGCGGGCGAAAGGCGCGAGCGCAGCGCCTCAACCTCGGCAATCCCAGGGGAGAGGTGGATGCGAAGGCCGGCAGGGACCTTCTCGATCGCCCGCTCGAGGGACTCGGCGTCCTCGGCGAAGAAGCGCACTTCGCCCTCGGAGGCGCGGGCGCGCACGCGAAGGACGAGCGCCCTGCCCGGCTCCAGCATGTCGCGGCAGCGGCGCAGGATCTCCGGTTGGAACCGGCATTCGTACTCGCCGGTGGGGTCGGACATGGTGACGAAGGCGAACTTGCCCCCGCTCATGGCCGGGCGCTCTTGCCGCCGCCGCACGATCCCAGACATCCAGAAAGCCTCCTCCCCCGCGACGGCGCGCGAGAGGGCGTCGACGACAAAGGTGACGCGCCGCCGGCGCAGCACCTCGGTCATGTCGCCCAGCGGATGGCCCGAGAGATAGAAGCCGACTGCCGCCAGCTCCTCGTCCAGGCGCCGCACCGGATCCCAGGGCGCGCTGCGCGGCAGGCGCGGGCGAGAGGCGTGAGCGCCCTCGCCAAACAGGCTTTCCTGGGCGCTCGCACGGTCGGCGGCCGCGGCCTGTGCGTAGGCGATCAGGGTGTCGGCCGCCTCGGCGAGTTGGGCGCGGTCGGGATGCAGAGAATCGAAGGCGCCCGCTCGCGCCAGGCTCTCGAGAGAGCGCTTGTTCACCTGGCGCGGGTCGATGCGCT